>JANNVY010000067.1:0-3608 GCA_031408375.1 Pseudomonadota bacterium
AATGATCCTATGTATTGGTCTCAGTTAACGGCGTTGTCGGGGAATTGGCATGTCAGGTCACGACGAACATGGCCACGATGCCCACGGGCTGGACGCCCAGTCCATACCGGGCCACGGCGCCCGCCGCGCCGCCAAGCGCCACCCAAAGCCAGTTCATCATGGGCGGGTTATAACGCTGGCCCGACGGATTCGTAGAGGCTAGAGCGGAAGCCATGACCGATCTCATCCTCGCGATCTTGCACCATCTGCTGGTTTTCGGCCTCGTGGCCATGCTGGTGGCCGAGTCCATGCTGGTCCGACCCGGCATGCGCGCCATGGACGTGGACCGCGTCGTGCGCATCGACATGGGCTACGGCGCGACGGCGGCTCTAATCATCGTGGTCGGCCTGTTGCGCGTCTACCTCGGCGCCAAGGGCTACCACTTCTACGCCAACAACTTCTTCTTCTGGGGCAAGATCGCCTGCTTCCTGGTCATTGCCGGCCTTTCGGTTCCGCCGACCCTGCAGTTCCTTCGCTGGCGGGCGACACGCAAGGCGGACCCGGCGTTCGTTCCGACCGACTCCGAGGCCTCCTCGGTGCGCAAGTGGATGCGCTACCAGTCCCTGGTGCTGGTAGTCCTGCTGGTCTTCGCCGCCGCCATGGCCCGCGTGCCCTTCTAGCCACACGGTTTCGCCCAAGCCGCGAGCCGTATGGTCGCAGGACCGCAATGATCCTATGTATTGGTCTCAGTTAACGGCGTTGTCGGGGAATTGGCATGTCAGGTCACGACGAACATGGCCACGATGCCCACGGGCTGGACGCCCACAGGCGCGAGGGGCACGGCGACGCCCATGGGCATGCGCCCGCGGCCAGTGATGCAGCGCACACCACCCCGGCGGCGGACGCCCACGCCAGTCCAAGGAGAACGCGGTACGCGGCCGGCGATGCTCCGCTCCCGCCGCTTAAGGAAAGCGACTACCTTTCGCTGGATCCGGAAGTCCAGCAGAGCCTCTCGGACCGCATAGACCTCTACTACAACAACCCGTTGGACATCTTCCCGTTCGACGCCCAGATGCTGAAGCCCGACCGCTTCCACGTCATGTTCGAGAAGCAGATCGCCGAGCGCTTCCCTGACGACGCGGACACGCGCGACCGGATCGTGGCCTACGGCCGCAACATCTTCAGCTCGCTCATGGCCTACATGATCGGCAAGCGGCTGTTCCAGCTGGCCACCCTGGCGGTCCTGACCTTCCTGGCGCTTCAGGGCCCGTCGTTCTTCTCCGGCCTTACCCCAGATCCGATGCTGCGCGTTCTCGCCACGGTCGGCGCCATGGTCGGCCAAACCCTGTTGTTTATCGGCGTGATGACGATCGTCTTCACCCAGTACCGAACAGCGCTGGAGAACCGGTCCTACGAGCTGTCGCGCGAGATCGTGCAGCGGACGCGGGAGCTGCAGAACCTGTTCACCACTGTCCGCGCCCTGCCCGACCAGGCCGAAACCCTCTTCCAGACGGACGGTCCGGGCTGGGGCCGGCGCTCGGCCCTGCTCATGCGGTTGCTGCTGTGGGTCGCCGCTCGCCTCGAGTACCTTGAGAAATTCACCCAGGTCGAAATGTGGCGGGTCGGCCGCGAGCGCTACTGGATGAACTGGGGCGGCGCGATTCTGGCCGTCCTGTGCACCGTGGGCGGCGTCCTGCCTCTGGTGCTATCCACCGCGCCGGAAGGTGATCCGACCCTGTTCCGGATCCTGCAGGGCGGGGCCCTGGTGCTCAGCCTGCTCGTCTCCTGGGCATCCTATTTCAAGTGGCAGACGCCGGTGAACCTTGTCCGAGACAAGTTCGGCTCGGAGAGCTGGATCCGCTACGCCACGCTCAACGTCGACGACGTGATCGGCGACCAGTCGCGCCGTGACAAGGAACGCCTCGTCGAATACCGCAGCCTTACGCGGGGACGCTGAGGTCCAACGCTGTCAGCACGGCCTCGAAATCGGCCGGCACAGGCGCGGACACCGTCCTCGGACCGCTCAGGTCGGGGTGCGGGAACACCAGGCTCCGGGCATGCAGCATCAGCCGCGGCGCGGACTGGCCTCCGGCCGTCAGCGCGCCGCCGTAGCGCACATCCCCCACGATCGGCCGGCCGATCGACGCGAGGTGAACCCGCAGCTGATGCATCCGCCCGGTGACCGGGTTGAGCTCGACCAGGGCCGCTTCGTCGTTGGCGGCCAGTGTCCGGTAGATGGTCCGGGCGTCCTGGGCCTCGACGTCGAGGTCGTCGGCCACCCGCATGTAGGACTCGCGCCCGATTTCCTCGCGGCGCAGGGGCGCGTTGATCTCGCCTCCTCTCGGCTTGGGCGCGCCGGGCGCGACGATGGCCAGGTAGGTCTTGCGCAAGCGCCGGGCCTGTACCGCCTTGCCGAGGAAGCTGGCGTCCGGCTGTGTGCGGCCCGTCAGGATGACGCCGGAGGTGTCGCGGTCCAAGCGATGGATCAGGCGGGGCCGGTTGCCGCTGGCCTTGGCGAAAGCCCACAGGAGGTCGTCCAGGGTGTGGGCCTTGATCCGCCCGCCTTGGCTGGACAGGCCTGCCGGCTTGTTGAACGCGATCACATGGTCGTCCTGGTGGATGACCATGGCCTTCACGCTCGCCATGTCTTCGGCCGTCAGGCGCGGCCGCTCAGCCTTCGTCATTGAGCTTCGCCCGGAGTTCGGCCCAGCGGTCCAGCCGCCCCTTGATCTTGCCCTCGTGGCCCTCCCCCTTGGGCGCGTAGAATGTCCGGGGCTCCATGCCCTCGGGCCAGTAGTTGGCGCCGGAGAAGCCCTCCTCGCTGTCGGGGTCGTATTCGTAGCCCTTGCCGTAGCCCAGCTGCTTCAGGAGCCTGGTCGGCGCGTTGCGGATATTGGGCGGCGGCATCAGCGAGCCGGTCTCGCGCGCGGCCCTGAGCGCGGCCTTGTACCCTTGGTAAACCGCCACCGACTTGGGCGCCGTGGCCAGATGAACCACAGCCTGCGCCAACGCCAGTTCCCCTTCGGGGGAGCCGAGGAAGTCGTAGGTGTCCTTTGCGGCGTTGGCGACGAGGATGGACAGGGGGTCGGCTTCCCCGATGTCCTCCACCGCCATCCGCACGATGCGCCGGCACAGGTAGAGCGGATCCTCGCCACCGTCGAGCATGCGGGCCAGCCAGTAGAGCGCCGCGTCCGGATCCGAACCGCGCACGGATTTATGCAGGGCCGAGATGAGGTTGTAGTGCTCCTCGCGGTCCTTGTCGTAGGCGGGGCTGCGCTTCTGCAGCAGCTTGCCGAGGTCGGCGGTGCTGAGCGGCGTGTCGCCGCCGATTGCGAACAGGGTCTCGACAAGGCTGAGTAAATACCGGCCGTCGCCGTCGGCCAGGGCGGCCAGGGCGCGCCGCGCGTCGAGATCCAGCGGGAGGGATTTCCCCTCGTGTTCCTCGGCCTTCGCCAGGAGCCGCTCCAGCGCCGCATCATCCAGCCGCTTGAGCACGAAAACCTGGGACCGCGACAGGAGCGCGCCGTTCAGCTCGAAGGACGGGTTCTCGGTGGTGGCGCCCACGAGGGTGACCGTTCCGCTCTCGACATAGGGCAGGAAGCCGTCCTGCTGGGCGCGGTTGAAGCGGT
>JANNVY010000068.1:0-2592 GCA_031408375.1 Pseudomonadota bacterium
GCGAAGAAGACCGGCAGCGGCGCCAGCCGGTCCTTGCGCCCTTCCCAGCCGGTCAGTTTCACGCCTCGACCGGCGCGGGCGGGACGAACATCTTCTTCAGGAAGTTCCAGACCTGGATGGCCGAGGCGATGCCACCGACGATGGTGGCGAAGATCTGGAACATCTCCCAGACCCAGCGGATCGCCGCGCCAGAGACGAGGGCGCTGACCAGTGGATAGAGGATCTGGCTGACAGTGATGCGGAACCAGGCGTAGACCTCGGAATATTCGATCGGCGTTTGGTTCAGGTTGGCCGCCACCACCACCGCCAGCACCGGCGCCCACAGCAGCGGCAGGCCAAGGACAAGGGCCAGCAACACCACGACGATCTTGATGCCGACGCTGTCGCGTCCGATCACGGTCAGGACCACTGCGGCCAGCAGGCCTACGGTCAGCGCCGCCAGCGCGACCATCAGCAGGCCGTCAGCGACGGCGGCCATCTCCATGCCAAGGATGAAGGTCGCGAACAGGGACAGGACCAGCACCAGCAGGAAGGAACCGAACCAGGCGGCGCCGTACTGGCCAAGGCGGGTCTTCAGCGTGTCCATGGGAATCTCCCGAGCGGCTGAGGCCCGACCAGCATGCCCGATGGCCTTATCCCCGTCGAGGCGCCGCGAAAGGCTTCCCTTTACGCTCACGTCAAGTTATAGGCGGCGATCATGCCGACTTCCGAAGACCGCCGCACCTTCTCGATCCGCCAGCTCTGTCGTGAGTTCGGCGTGACCGCCCGTGCGCTGAGGTTCTACGAGGACAAGGACCTGCTGCACCCCGGCCGCCGGGGGCAGACGCGGGTCTACGCCGCGCGCGACCGCGCCCGCCTGCAACTGATTCTCCAGGGCAAGCGCGTCGGGTTCAGCCTGATCGAGATCCGCGAGATGCTCGATCTCTACGACCGCAAGGATGGCAATGCCGTCCAGATGGCCGTTTCGCTCAAGAAGTTCCGCCGCCAGCTCGACGCCCTGACCCGTCAGCGCGAAGATCTGGAGGCCGCCATCAAGACGCTCTCGACCGGTTGCAACTGGCTTGAGCACCGCCTGACCCAGTTTCGCCCGGACCTGCTGCCGCAGGCCGAGGACTACGCCGCCGCCCTGCGCAAGCCGATGGGCGACCATGACGACGACGAATACACCCAACCCAAGTCCGCCCGTTCGAGGAACTGACCCATGGCCTACAAGGCGCCCGTCCGTGATTTCGGCTTCATCCTGAATGATGTGCTCGATATCGATCGCTACTCGAACGTTCCCGGCTTCGCGGACGCCTCGTTCGACCTGGTGCAGCAGATCCTCGAGGAGGGCGCCAAGTTCGCCGAGGAAGTGATCGCCCCGATCAACCGCGCCGGCGACCTTGAAGGCTGCAAGCTGAACAACGGCGTCGTCACCGGCCCGACCGGCTGGAAGGAAGCCTACAAGGCGATGGTCGAGGCCGGCTGGACCTCGATCTCGACCCACCCGCAGTACGGCGGCCAGGGCATGCCCGCCGTCGTGGCCATGTCCTTCGGCCAGATGACCGCCGCCGCCTCCCCGGCCTTCTCGATGTACCCGGGCCTGACCCACGGCGCCTACGCCGGCATCCACGCCAACGCCTCGGAAGAGCTCAAGGACAAGTACCTGCCCAAGCTGGCCACGGCCGAGTGGGGCGGCACGATGAACCTGACCGAGCCCCAGTGCGGCACGGACCTCGGGTTGATTCGCAGCAAGGCGGTCCCGGTCGGCGACGGCTCCTACAAGATCTCGGGCCAGAAGATCTGGATCAGCTCGGGCGAGCACGACTTCACCGACAACATCATCCACCTGGTCCTCGCCCGCATTGAGGGCGCCCCCCAGGGCGTGAAGGGCATCAGCCTGTTCGTGGTGCCGAAGTTCATGGTCGGCGACGACGGCTCGATCGGCGCCCGCAACGGCGTCGAGTGCGTGGGCCTCGAGCACAAGATGGGCATCCACGGCAACGCCACCTGTGTCATGCAGTACGAGGACGCGGTGGGCTGGCTGGTCGGCGAGGAGAACGCCGGCCTGAAGGCTATGTTCGTGATGATGAACGAGGCGCGCCTCGGCACCGGCCTGCAAGGCCTGGCCATCGGCACGAACGCCTACCAACAGGCCGTCGACTTCGCGCGCGACCGCCTGCAGGGCCGCTCGCTGACAGGCCCGAAGAACCCCTCCGGCCCGGCCGACCCGATCATCGTCCACCCGGACGTGCGCCGCATGCTGCTGGAAAGCCGCGCCTTCGTCGAAGGCGGCCAGATGTTCATCCTCTACACGGCGCTGCAGGCCGACCTGCAACGCTCGGCCGACGAGACCCAGCGCAACAAGGCGAAAGACTACATGGGCCTGCTGACGCCGGTGGTGAAGGGTTACCTGACCGACCGCGGCTTCCACGTCGCTTCCCTGGCCATGCAGGTGCACGGGGGCTCGGGCTACACCGAGCACTTCACCGCCTCGCAGTCCCTGCGCGATGCGCGTATCACCATGATCTACGAGGGCACCAACGGCATCCAGGCGTTGGACCTGGTGGGCCGCAAGCTGGCCGCCAACGGCGGTCGCGGCATCATGACCTG
>JANNVY010000069.1:0-2870 GCA_031408375.1 Pseudomonadota bacterium
TCGATGAAATAGGAGACGCCCGAACCGAGGCCGACGCCGAACTGTTCGCGCGCCGCCTCGGGCCCGTCGATGGGCTTGGCGAAGAGGCCGAGCGCGCGGACGTCGGCCATGCGCAGGATGTAGACCACGAGGAACACCACCAGCGCCCCGCGCGCCGCGAAGGTCGCCCAGGCCGAGGCCACGGCGCCCGCGACCGGCAGGCCGGAATCGCCCGGCACCAGCCACAGGTTCACCGCCAGATTCACGCCGTTGGCGACCCAGATGGCGATCATGCTGGCCTTGGGCCGCGACAGGGCCTCGAGGAAGAACTGGCCGACCACGGCAAACAGGTAGAGCGGCAGGCTGAGCGCGAAGATCTGCAGCGCGCTGCCGGCGCCGCCCGCCAGCCCCGGTTCGATCCCGAAGATGTCGAGGCCCAGGAAGGGCGGGCCGGCGAAGGCCAGCAACACCACCGACACGACCCCGATCCAGAAGGCGTAGACCAGCCCGCGCCGCAGCACACCGCCGGTGGCCTCGGGACGGCCCTCGCCGAGGTGGCGCGCGGTCATGACCTGCACGCCCATGAGCAGGCCCACGGCGGTGGTCAGGACAATGGAGGTCGGCGCCCAGGCCAGCGCGTGAAAGCCCAGCTCCTCGGCCGAGTAGCGGCCCACCACGATGGCGTCGGTCAGGCCCATGACCATGATGCCCAGGCGCGACATTACCACCGGCCAGGCGAGCGACAACAGCTCGCTCAGCCCTTGCGGGGCGCGCAGGCGCGGCGTCTTGCCGGGAAGGGTGGATGCCTGGGACATGGGTCTCGAGTCTTGGGGGCGCGAAAACTGACGACCCGGCCCCCTGTGCGCAAGGGGCGACGGATCGGCGAGCGCTGATCGTGTAAAGTTTCGCGGCGACGCGACATGAGGGACACGGCATGAGCGATACGACACGGCGCCACGCAATGGGGACCGCCCTTGGCGCGGCGATGGGCCTGATGGCCGCCCCGCTGCTGATGGCGGCTGCCCCGGCGCCGCGCGAGATCGCCTTTGGCGGCGATGCGCGCCAGAAGCTGGACCTCTATGCCCGGCCCGGCCCGAGCGCCGCGCCCATGCTGCTGTTCGTCCACGGCGGCGGCTGGAACATCGGCGACAAGGGCATGGTCAGCGCCCTGCCCGACTATGCCGAGCGACACGGTCTGTTGTTCGCCTCGACCAACTACCGCCTGACGCCCGACGTCACCGCCCGCGAATGCGCCCAGGACGTCGGCGCCGCCGTCGCCTGGATGCTGGCCCACGGGGCGGAGCACGGCGGCGACCCGCGACGGCTGTTCATCGCCGGCCACTCCGCAGGCGCCCACCTCGTCGCCCTGGTCGGGGTCGATCCCGTCTATCTGGCGGCCCACGGCCGGGCGCCGGGCGACCTCGCCGGGGTGATCCCCATCGACGGGGCCGGCTATGACGCCGTCAAGCAGATGGCCCAGCCCCAACGGCCGGGCTTCATCGGCCGACGGCTGGACGAGATGTACGACCTGGCCTTCAGCGAGGACGCCGCGGGCCTGTCCCCCACCCTGCTGGCCAAGCCCGGCCGCACCTATCCGCCCTACCTGATCTTCCACGTCGAAAGCCGCGACGATGCGCGCGAGCAGTCCCGGGGCCTCGCCAACGCCCTGCGCGCCGCAGGCGGTTCGGCCGAGGTCGTCGCGGCGCCGGGCGAGACCCACCGCAGCATCAACCGCGGGTTCGGCCTGGCCGGCGATCCCGAAGGCGAACGGGCTGCGCGGTTCATCCTCAGCGGTAGCCTCTGACGAAGCGCGTGCTAGGCTCGGCGCGGTCGATTGCCTTTCCGGGGGGAAACGATGAGTGATCAATCCGCCGCCGCGCCGGTCGGTCCGTGGCGAACGCGCACGCCGCTGCTCATCGGCGGCGCCGTTGTCGTGCTGATGAACTTGATGACCGCTCTCAAGCGGAGGGCCGCCGCGCCCGACGGGACGGCAGAGAGCCTGGGCTATTTCTATGGCCAGGTCGTCGGCATGCTCATCGGCGCCGCCCTGTTCCTGCCGACCATCGTGTGGCTGATCGTCTACTTCTTTTTCATCCGGCCAAGCGGCCGCAAGGTCGGCCTGAAGTATTTCGGGCTGCTGGCCCTGGCCGGCGCGCTCGCGGCAGCGCCCGGCGCCATCGCAATGCTGACCGCGTCCTAACCGTTCGCCGCCGTCTTGCGCGGCGCGTTCTTCTCGGCCTTGAGCTTCTCCGCCACCAGGAAGGCCAGCTCCAGCGCCTGGTCGGCGTTGAGGCGCGGGTCGCAGTGGGTGTGGTAGCGGTGGGCCAGGTCGTCCTCGCTGACGGCGTGGGCGCCGCCGACGCATTCGGTGACGTTCTGGCCGGTCATCTCCAGGTGGACGCCTCCGGGGTGGACGCCCTCGGCGTGGGCGATTTCCACGAAGGACTTCACCTCCGACAGGATGCGGTCGAAGGGCCGGGTCTTGTAGCCGTTGGCGGCCTTCAGCGTGTTGCCGTGCATCGGGTCGATCGACCAGACCACCGCCCGGCCCTCGCGCGCCGTCGCCGCGGCCAGGCGCGGGAAGCGCTCGGCGATCTTGTCGGAGCCATAGCGCCCGATCAGGGTCAGGCGGCCCGGGATGTTGGTGGGGTTGAGGGCGTCGATCAGGCGGATCAGTTCGTCGGGTTCGACGGACGGCCCGACCTTGACCCCGATGGGGTTCTTCACGCCGCGGGCATACTCGACGTGGGCGCCGTCCAGCTGGCGGGTGCGCTCGCCGATCCACAGCATGTGGGCCGAGGTGTCGTACCAGTCGCCGGTGGTGGAATCGACGCGGGTCAGCGCCTCTTCATAGTTCAGCAGCAGAGCCTCGTGGCTGGTGAAGACCTCGA
>JANNVY010000070.1:0-7176 GCA_031408375.1 Pseudomonadota bacterium
CCGGCGCGACAACGGCGATCCGCAAGGCCGCGCCGTACCTGTTCTTCGGACAGACCACGAGCCTGTGTGAGACCTGCCTTGAGCTGGTGCCGGCCAAGATCCTGGTCGAGGGCGACAACGTCTTCTACCAGAAGCGCTGTCGCGAACACGGCGTCCAGAAGACCCTGATCTCGGACGACCTCGCCTACTGGAAGTCCCAGAAGGAGTGGCTGAAGCCCGGCGACCGACCCGTGCATTTCCAGTCGCGGACCGAGCAGGGCTGCCCCTGGGACTGCGGCCTGTGTCCTGACCACGAGCAGCACTCTTGCCTGGCCATCGTCGAGGTCAACGAGGCCTGTAACCTGACCTGCCCTGTCTGCTTCGCGGACTCCTCGGTGAAGCGCGAGGCGCACCGGCCGCTGGCCGAGATCGAGGCCATGTTCGACATCCTGGTGAAGTCGGAGGGCGAGCCGGACCTGGTGCAGATCTCCGGCGGCGAGCCGACCATCCATCCTCAGTTCTTCGAGATCCTCGACGCCGCCAAGCGCCGCCCCATCCGCCACCTGATGATCAACACCAACGGGGTGCGGATCGCGCGCGAGGCAGGGTTCGCCGAGAGGCTGGCGGCCTACATGCCGGGCTTCGAGGTCTATCTGCAGTTCGACTCCCTGAGGCGCGAGGCGCTGATGGAGCTGCGCGGGGCGGACCTCACTTCAGTGCGCATCCAGGCGTTGGAGGCCCTGGAGCGGGTGGGACTGTCGACCACCCTGGTGGTCACCCTGAAGAAGGGCGTCAACGACCAGGACATCGCCGATATCATCAGGTTTGCGCTCAAGTGGCGCTGTGTGCGCGGGGTGACGTTCCAGCCGATCCAGGCGGCGGGGCGCAACGAGGGCTTCGATCCCGACAAGCACCGCATCGTGCTGTCGGAAGTCCGGCGCGAGGTCGCCAAGGCCGGCGTGTTCGCGCTGGAGGACATGATCCCCCTGCCCTGCAATCCCGACCAGATCTGCATCGGCTACGGCATCCGCCAGGGCGAGACGGTGACGCCGATCACCTCGCTGTTCCCGCGCGAACTCCTGGTCGCCGAGGTCCCCAACACCGTGACCTTCGAAAGCCATCCGGAACTGCAGAAACGCATCTTCGAGTTGATGAGCCTGTCCACCGCCCAGGCCGATACGACCGAGAAGCTGGCGTCCCTGCTCTGCTGCCTGCCCCAGGCGGCGGTGCCCGACGAGGTGACCTACGAGAACACCTTCCGCGTGGTGATCAGCCAGTTCCTCGACCGTTACAACTTCGACCTCGCCACGGTGAAGCGCTCCTGCGTCCATTTCGTCGAGCCGTCGGGCCAGATCATCCCCTTCGACACCTACAACACCTTCTACCGACCCGGCGCGCCCGGGGCGGCGGTGCTGGCCAGACAACGCGCGGGACGGAAGGCGGAGGTGTTCACTTGAGCGGGCCGAACCGCAACCCAGTCAACTCAGGCCTCGTTGTCGGCGGTGTCCTGCTGTTGTTAACTGGCGGCCTGTGCACCGGCGGTTTTATCGCAAGTTTCAACTTTCCGAAGCCGATCTACCTTTCGGCCGCTTTCACCGAGCTGGCTTTGATTATCGGCGCAATCCCCGTACTCGCGGGGGCGGCGATGATCCTCATCGGTGGTCGCCTTGCCAAGCGGCCGCCATCAGATCAGGGACCACTGCCGTGACCGAACACCCCAACCCCGTAGGCCGGTTCTTCGGCGGTCTTCTGATGGTCGCCGGCGGTTTGATGGCTGCGCTGGCAGGCCTTTGCACGGTGCTGTTCGTCGGCTCGGTCGTGCTGGAGATGGGCCGGGGCAACCAGACCATCTTCGGTGAAACCGCGTCCTTCCTGATACTCTCGGCCGTCGTCGGCGGTGGACCCATCATCCTGGGCGTGGCGCTGTTCTTCCTGGGGCGCTTCCTGTGGCGGAAGTCTTCGTCGCCCAAGGTCGAGCCGCCCCATGGCTGACACGCCGCCACTTCGCTAATTCACCACTCCAGCGCCGGTTCGGCTCCGGTGAGGGCCTCGAAAATGCGCTCGCGCGTCGCGCGGGTGGTTCCCTCGGGCAAGGCGTCCGGCGCGAAGAACTCGGCATGCAGGATTTCGCCGTGGCTGCTGGAGGGGACCTTGCGCCACCGGTCGACGCGATAGACCAGCACGTGGTCGCCGCGGAACAGCCGCTCGCTCGAATGGATAGAGAGCAAGGTCGGCCGCCCCATCGCCTCGACCCCGGCCTCCTCGCGCAGCTCGCGCACCACCGCCCCTTCCGTGGTCTCGCCCGCATCGACGCCGCCGCCGGGGAGGTGCCAGCCCTTGAGGTAGGTGTGCTCGACGAGCAGCACCCGGCCTCCGTCGTCCAGCACAATGCCTCTGACACCGAGCGTCTTGCCCCGCGTCATCCGCGACCAGGCGAAGAACAGCGGCCGGCTGAAGGGCTCGACGACACGGCGCCAGTTCATGCTCGTTTCCTCGCTCCGCCCTTGCCCCGTCCCGCCCAGCCCGCTAATCCCCGGAGCTTGAGATTTGGGAGTCCCTCGTGAGCGCGATTTATATGGTCCTGGCCTTCCTGGTAGCCCTCGGCGCCCTGAACATCGTCGAGTTCGGCCGGCTCGACTAGGACCCGATGCACACCGCGGGGGTCTTGCTGGGTCTGGTCGTCGGAGTGCTGCTGGCCTTTGCCGGCGGGGAAGCCCTGACACGCGGCAGCCGCTCGCTCTTGGCGCCGGCCGCTCTGGGCTTGGCCGCCTTCGTCGCGGTCCTGTGTTCGGCGGCCCCTGAATTCGCCTTCGCCATGCGCGCCGCCCAGCTTGACCTGACCGGCGCCGCGGTCGGCGCCGTCGCCGGGTCGTTCGTCGCCAACGCCTTCATCGCCGCCACCGTCGCCCTGCGCGGCGGCATCGACGATGCGCGCGGGGGCCGCACCTTTGCGGTCGCCTCGGCCATCGCGGCCGGCGCCCTGCTGTTCGTCGCCTTCGACGGCAAGATCACCCGCACCGAGGGCGGATTCATGTTGGCCGGCGCCATGCTGGTCGCCCTCCGCGCGGCGCGGCTGGACGTCAACGGGCCGGATCCGCAAGGCCCCCGCCATTCGCTCGTGATGAGCCTGCTGCTGCTGGTCGTGGGCGCGGCCCTGACCCTGGGGGGAGCCTGGCTGGCGCTCAATCAGCTGCAGGCCTGGGCCTCGGTACGGGCCGACGGCGACCTGTTGGCCGGCCTGACCCTGCTGGGCGCCGGCGCGGCCCTGCCCGAGATCGTCGCCGCCTGGTCCGCGGCGCGCCAGAACCTCGGCGCCCGCGCCTTCGTCAATGTCACCGCCGGCACGTCCCTGACCCTGTTCGGGGCCATCGGCGCCGCTGCCCTGGTGCGGCCGCTGACCGTTCCGGAAGCCTTCATGCGCGCGCCGGCCATTTCCGTGGCGGTGGCCGCCGTGGTGCTGATGGCGCTGGCCGCCGCCAAGCGTCGACTGCCGGCGGGATTCGTGGTCGCGGGCTTCTTGGCCTGGATCGGGGCGCTGACCGCCTTCGCCTGGAGCGTCTGAGATGCGTGGCCCCGCCTTGGTCACTGGCGCCGCCCGCCGGATCGGCCGCGTCCTGTCGCTGGCGCTGGCCGACGCAGGCTTTGACGTCGCCGTCCATTACCGCACCTCCAAGGCCGAAGCCGAAGCCGTGGTCGCCGAGGTCGAGGCGCGAGGCCGCAAGGCCGTCGCGCTGCAGGCTGACCTCGCCGTCGAGGGCAAGGCGCACGGCCTGGTCGAGCGCGCCGCCCATGCGCTTGGGCCACTGACCCTGCTGGTCAACAACGCCTCGGTATTCCGTGAGGACAGCTTCGCTTCCATGACCCGCGACAGCTGGGACTCCCACATGGAGACCAACCTGCGCAGCCCGCTGGCACTGTCCCAGGCCTTCGCGCTGCGGGCGCCAGACGGGGCCTGTATCGTCAACCTGCTGGACCAGCGGGTCTGGAAACCCAACCCGCAGTTCTTCTCATATGCCCTGTCCAAGGCCGCGCTCTGGGCCGCCACGCGCACGCTGGCCCAGGCCCTGGCCCCAAGCATCCGGGTCAATGCCGTCGGGCCCGGCCCCACCCTGCCCTCGATCCACCAGGCCGCCGAGGACTTCGCCGCCGAGGCCGCCAATACGCCGCTGGGCCGCCGGGCCACGCCGGAGGAGATCGCCCGCGCAGTGCTTTACCTCGTTGACGCACCCTCGGTGACCGGCCAGATGATCGCCGTCGATGGTGGCCAGCACCTGGCCTGGCGCACACCCGACATCCCTCCGGAGCCGCCCCAGTGACCAGCAGCGTGACCAGCAGCGCGACCATGCCCTTCCCGGCCGCAGCGCCCCTGCCCCGTCCCGCGCGGCGCGAATCCCTGAAGGTATTCATCCGCGGACTGCGCATCGACGCTCGCATCGGGGTGCACGCCCACGAGCGTGGCCGCCGCCAACCGCTGATCGTCGATGTCGAGCTGACGCTGCGCGACCAGGCCATCCACGCCCTAGCCGACACCGTGGATTACGACCACATTGTCGCACGCGCCCGGGCCAACGCCGACGTCGGCCACGTCGAACTGGTGGAAGAATACGTCGAGCGGCTGGCCAAGGATTTCCTCGACGATCCGCGCGTGCGGACCGTTCGTGTGCGGGCCGAAAAGCCCGAGGCCATCGACGGCGCCGACGCCGTGGGCTGCGAGGTCGAACTAAGCCGGGACTAGAGCACGTCAGGCGAAAGTGGGTCCGCTTTCGCCGCCCGGACGTGCTCCAGGCATGGGCCTAGACCCTTTTTCGTCGGTTTCAGGCGATTCCGCCTGAAACGGAAAGGGTCTAGGCGCGCGCCCTGCTTAGGCGTAGGCGGTTGCGCAACCGCCCCTGAAGCTCCACGTTGCGAACGAAATGACCGAGTCCAAGACCACCAAGGCCGAACTGCCGGAGGAAGACGAGCCGCCGTTCGACGCGCCGCCCGCGCTGCCGCCGACCCGTTGTTCGAGGACGAAGGCGCGCCTGACTCGCCGGAGCCCATCGCACCCGAAGACCCTGCAGCAGACGAACTGGTGACGGACGCCGCGCCGCTGCAGGTGGTCGAAGCCGTGCCGGCCCAGCCCGTACCGGAAGCCATCGAGTCCGCGGATACCGTCCTGGAGCCTGAGACCGCGCTGCTGGCCGAACCGGCTGAATCGGAACCTGTCGACGCGCCTATCGAAGCCGCGCCGACGACTGACTCCGCGCCGGAGGCGCCTGAGGCGGCGGCCGCCGGAGTTGTGGTTGAAGCCCTCGACGAGCCGCACGCCGACATCTTCGGGCCCGAGCCCTGGGAGCAGGCGCCCGCGCCCGTGCCCCCCGTTTCCGTCAGCGCGTGGGCGGACATCGGCCCTGCCCGCGATGAGGCGGAACCAGTGCCGGAGCGCGCACCTGCGCCAGCCGCCGAGTCCGCGCCCACGTACAGACGGCCCGCGCCTGGCGAGGCGACGATCGAGGTCAAGCGGACCGCGTTTGCGATCTACTTCCAGTATCTGTCGGCCCTGATGGTGATCGGCGTGCCGCTGCTGCCGTTCGCCTGCTGGCTTGCCTACAAGCGAAAGGAAGATGCGCCCGACTGGCTGCGCAGCCACTACATCTACCAGATCCGTACCTTCTGGATTTCCATGGCCGGGATCGGGTTCGCGGTGCTGACCGCGCCCCTGCCGTTCGGCCTGTTTTCGCCCACCATCGTGGCCGTGGTCGTCTGGCTCACGATACGGTGTTTCTTCGGGCTGGTGCGTTTGCACCGTGGGGAACCCATATTCAATCCGCAGACTTGGATTGTCTGAGCCTCGAACGGGATAACAAAGCCATGACCGAGCCCGCCAACCAGATGTCAGGCCAGCCCTACGCAACGGCGGACCAGGGCAAGGTGCCGGCATTCATGGTCTACGCCCTCTACATCGCCGGCGTGTTTTCGGCCCACACGCTGAGCCCCGTCGGCGTGATCATCGCCTACGTCGTGCGCGCCGAGGCCTCGCCCTGGGTGCGCAGCCACCTCGATAGCCAGATCCGCATGTTCTGGACCGTGTTCTGGTCGGTTGCGGTCCCGGTCGCGATCGGCGTCATCCTGACGCCCATACTGGTCGGCATCCCGATCCTTATCGCCGCCATCGTCGTGGCGGTGATCATGACCATCTGGTTCGGGGTCAAGAGCGTGATGGGCCTGCTCAAGTTGATCAACGGCCGCCCGGCCTAGGCGCGCCTCAGCGCTTCGCCGGGGGCCGCGCGCCGCCGGGGCCCGGCAGGTCGTTCATATTGGCGATGACGCGGCCGTTCATGATCATGTCGCCGCCGCGCTGACCGGGCTCGCACGGCCCGATCCGGCGAGAAGCGATGCTCATTGCGGATTCGCGGTTCATCATCTCCAGCTCGGCCCCGCTGGTCGATGACTTCATGCGGATGACATAGTTGGTGGTCAGGTCGCCGGTGGCAGTGCCCTCGCTGCGGGTCACGCCGCCCGAGCCCATGTTGCAGACCGACGAGAACTTCCAGCTGCCGTCCAGCTGGCGGCGCATTTCGTTCTTCGAGCACATCTCGCGCGTCATCTCGTTGCCCCAGATCGAGGACTTGGCCTCGGTGGCGGCGTCCAGGCACATGCGGGTGACCATCGGGGGCTGGTCCTCGCCCTGCAGCGTCATGGTCATTTCCCAAAGGCCCGGCTTGCGGCGCGGCAGGCCGGCCGGACCGGCGGGGGTCGCAGGCGCAGCAGCCGACGGCGCGGCGGGTGTCCCGGCGGTGGGCGCGTTCGCCTCGTCAGCCTTCTTCTCCTTGGTGCAGGCGGCGGCCCCAAGGGCGACGGTGCAGAGGGCGAGGACGGTCAGGGCGGCGCGCATGGGAAAAGCTCCTATCTATGGGGTGACCTTAGCGGCAGTTCGCGCCGTCGGGAAAGGCCCGGCTGGAACGCACCGCTCCGGTGAAGGGTTAGAGGCCGCATGAGCCAGTTGCGTGACGAAGCCGACGCTGGACGTCTGGTCCAGGATTTCGAGGGTGGTCAGGTGTGGGTCGACTACGCCCGCGACGGCGACACCCTTTCCCTGCTCCATGTCGAGGCGGACGGCGCCCTGCGCGGCACGGGGGCCTCAGGCAGGTTCATGCAGGCGGTGGCCGACCACGGCCGCGCCGAGGGACTGAAGTTCCGCCCCCGCTGCAGCTACGC
>JANNVY010000071.1:0-3357 GCA_031408375.1 Pseudomonadota bacterium
CTTCGACCCGCTTCATGCCCTTGCCGCCGCCGCCGGCGATGGCCTTGATCAGGACCGGATAGCCGACCTTGGCGGCTTCCTTCGACAGGGTGGCCAGCGACTGGTCGGTCCCATGGTAGCCCGGCGTGACCGGCACGCCCGCGTCGGCCATCAGCTTCTTGGCGGCGTCCTTCAGGCCCATGGCGCGGATGGCGGCCGGCGGCGGGCCGATCCAGACCAGACCGGCCTTCGTTACAGCTTCAGCGAACTCGGCATTCTCGGACAGGAAGCCGTAGCCGGGGTGGATGGCCTCGGCGCCCGTCGCCTTGGCGGCGGCCAGCACCCTTTTCGCATCCAGATAGCTCTCACGCGCCGGGGCTGGGCCCAGCAGCACGGCCTCGTCGGCCTCTCGCACGTGGGGCGCCTCGGCGTCGGCCTCGGAGTAGACCGCGATGGTGCGGATGCCCATGCGACGGGCGGTATTGAACACCCGGCGGGCGATCTCGCCTCGATTGGCGACCAGGACGGATTTGAACATGGGCCGGTAATCCGATGTGTGCGCCCGGTTGGCAAGTCCGCCTCTCCCTCAGGAGCGGCAGAACGTCAGTGCCCACCCATCTCATTGAAGCCAAGGTAGAAGAGCAGGACCACTAGAAGGCTGAAGGCGATCACCGTCATGAAGAACAGCAACGTCATGCGCAGAAGCGTTCCCCACCAGCTGGTCTGGTAGGTCCCGCGCATGTGCATGAAGAGGTGGATCGGCGACAGCCACAGGAACCACCACACCCCTGCCCCAAGCCAGCGGGAAAGTGGCCACAGCAGACACAGGAGCAAGAGCTGGAACGACAGGGAGTGCATCGAGAAGATCAGGTGGTCGTAGACGTAGAAGCGGCGCTGGAAGACGAACAGCAGCGTCAGGATCAGGGCCGAGACCGGGAGGGCCAGAACCGCGACCCGATGGGCCCAGGCCTCCAGCACCATGACAAAGCGCTCCGGATCGTCCTGAACAGCGCGGAAACGTTCGCCGAACCACTTCCGGAACTTGCTGTCCTTCTCGGCGCCGCCGAGATTGAGCCCGGTGTCATCCACGACCAGGGCGTCGTTGCCGATCCGCACGGGATTGGCGGGTCTGCCGTCGACAGCGGCAGGCGCCGTCGGCTGTCCGTTGGCGGCCCGCGCGCGCTCAGCGGCGTCGGACTTCTGCTTGATCGAGCGAGCCAGGTCCGTGCCGAAAGTCGACCAGTCGCCGTTCACGGCGGCTATGGCTTGGCGCTTGTCGGCCTCGGTCATCGAGTCGTCGTTCATGATTTCCCGGCGCACCTGCTCGCGGGCTTCGGCCGAGCCCTTGGTCACGCCGTTGACGTTGGTGCGCGCGATGCCGGCGCCCGCCGGATCGCCCTCGGCGCCCTGCCCGGACATTCCGTACTGGCCGGCTATGAACACGATGACCAGCACCACGAGGAACAGGCGGAACGGCGGCACCTGGTAGGCCCGCTTGCCGTTGATGAAGTTGTGGGTCAGCTCGCCCGGCTTGTAGATCAGCGGCGGGAGGGTGCGCCAGAGGCGACCGTCGAAGTGGAAGAAGCTCTCCAGCACCTCCATGAACAGGTGCCAGATGGACTTGTGGAAGTTCTCCGCCAGCTGGCCGCAGGTATGGCAGTACGCCCCCGCCAACTCGGTCTCGCAGTTGCTGCACGGCGTGCCGGGCGGAATGTCGGCGTGCTTGCGCCGCCACTTCAGCCAGCCGCCGGCCGACGCCAGCCCGATGAGATCGAATTCCTTCGCCATTGGCTCCCCCCAAGAGAGTCAGCGTCGATACTACACGGTCCAGTTGGGCTTGCGACGCTCAAGAAACGCCTTGATGCCTTCGCGGCCCTCGTCGCTGACCCGGCGCGCGGCGATGCGGTCGGCGGTCTCATGCATCAGGTCGTGGTCGATCTTGCGGCCATCGACATGGCGCACCAGCTCCTTGGCCGCGGCCACGGCGCCCGGGGCGGCGGTCATCATCTCGGCCGACAGCCAATCGACCGCCCGGTCCAGCCCGTCAGCATCCGCCACGATCCGGCCGATCAGGCCGATGTTGAGCGCATCGGCGGCGTCGAACGACAGGCCAATCGCGAACAGCGACCGCGCCTTGCGCGCGCCAATGGCCTCAATGACGTAGGGGCTGATGGTCGCCGGCGTCAGGCCCAGTTTGACCTCGGAGAAGGCGAACTTGGCGTCCTGGGTGGCCACGGCGGTATCGCACGCCGCCACCAGTCCCGCACCGCCGCCCATGGCGGCCCCGTCCACCAGCGCCACGGTCAGGCAGGGGATGTCGTGCAGCGCCTTGAGCATGCGGGCCAGCCCCATGGCGTCGTCGCGGTTATCAGCCTCGTCCCACTCCGACGCAGCGCGCATCCATTCCAGGTCGGCCCCGGCCGAGAAATTGTTCCCCGCCCCGCGCACGAACACCACGCGCACGCCCGGCTGGTTCTGCAGGGTCTCGAAGGCCTCGTGCAGCGCGCCGATGGTCTCGGCGTCGAAGGCGTTCTTCTTCTCGGGGCGGTTGATGATCACGGTGACCGCGCCGGCGGCGGTGGCCTCGACCAGGACCTTGGAGGTCTCGGCGTCGGGCGCGGGGTCATCGACCAGGCCGTCGGAGATGGCGTTGTTGGGAAGGTCGCTGGTGGGGATGTCGGACATGGGGGAGCTCCGGGCGTGGCGGCAGGGTTAGCAGAACGGGGGCTGCGGGTGCACGCTCAAATCGCCCGAAAGTGCCGTCCATCCTTCAATGCTCCCTGACACCCCCCCGCTCCGTCATTCTCGGGCGCTAGCGACCATCGGGAGCCTAGCCCCGAGAACCCACTTGGCGCCACCCTCGCCGAGTTGCGAACATATCGGGAACATGTAAGATGGAGGCATGGCCCGCGAGCGCCCCTTCATCGCCGCCTACGTGATGGCGAGCGGAAAGCACGGCACGCTCTATATCGGCGTGACCAGCAACCTTTGGGAACGCGTGCTGAAGCACAAGCACGGTGTCTTCGATGGGTTTTCAAAGAAGTACGGTTGCACGGGTCTGGTCTGGTTTCGGCCGTTCAACTCGATGAAGAAAGCCATCCAGGCCGAGAAGAACATGAAACACTGGATGCGGCTCTGGAAGATCCGCACGATTGAGGCGGACAATCCTGGTTGGCGGGATCTGGCCAATGATTGGTACGACGAGAGCAGCAACCGCTGGCTGTTGGATCCGGATAACCCTTGAACTCAAACCCTATCATTCCGTCATCCTCGGACAAGCGCGCAGCGCGCAGTTCCGAGGACCCACTTGGTGAGCGGTCAACGCTCCGCGAGAGCAGTGCAATGGGTTCTCGGGACTAGGCTCCCGTTGGTTGCTAC
>JANNVY010000072.1:0-7823 GCA_031408375.1 Pseudomonadota bacterium
CCTCAAGGCCGAGCGCCTCCGCGAGGTCCTGCTGCAGCGCGAGGGTGTCTGCATTCGATCCTCTCTGGGCGCCGGCCTTTTTCTCCGGTCTCGCCGTGGGCGCCGCCGCGAGGGCCTCCGCCTGTCGGACGCTCATACCGCCAGCCACGATCAGGTCGGCCAAGGCGGCGGGATCTGCGGTCGCGGCGATGGCGCGGGCATGGCCAGCGCTGAGCCGCCCCGCGATAAGGTGGTCGAGCACCGGCTGCGGCAGCTCGAGAATCCGTAGTGTGTTGGTCACATGGCTGCGGCTCTTGCCGACCAGTTGGGCCACGTCGGCTTGGCTATGTCCGCCCTGGGACTGCAGGGCTGCGTATCCGTGGGCCTCCTCAACCGGGTTCAGGTCGGAGCGCTGGACGTTTTCGATGATCGCCAGCTCGCGGACTTCATTGTCGCCCAGCGTTCGAACGATGACCGGCATCTGATGGAGACCGGCAAGCTGGGCCGCGCGCCATCGGCGTTCGCCGGCGACGATCTCAAACTCGCCCTCGACCTGCTTTCGAGGCCTGACGATGATCGGCTGAATCACTCCGCGGGAACGGATCGACTCCGCCAGGGACTGGAGCTCATCGGAGTCGAAGTTTTTGCGGGGTTGATCAGGGTTTGCCTGGATCAACTCAATCGGCAGATGGCGAACGCCGCCTGCGGAGGGCGCTGAAGGCGGGGTTGAGGGCGGCTGGACGGGCTGTTCGGCGCTGGCTTCGTCCAGCAGGGCTGAGAGGCCTCGGCCCAATCCACGGGTGCGTTCAGACATGGTCATGGCGTGCTCCTCAGGCAGCTTCGCGGCGCGCGCGCTCGCGCGCCACCACCTCGCGGGCCAGCCTCAGATAGGCCTGGCTGCCCGCACATTTCAGGTCGTAGATCAGGGCCGGTTTGCCGAAGGACGGAGCCTCGGAAACCCTTACGTTTCGCGGGATAACAGACTCATAGACCTTGTCGCCAAAGTGGCTGCGAACATCCTGCGCCACCTGGCCGGACAAGGAATTCCGGCGGTCGTACATGGTCAGCACGATGCCCTGGATCTCAAGGCTCGGATTGAGGCCTGACTTCACCAGATCGATCGTTCTCATCAACTGCGTCAGGCCCTCTAGCGCGAAGAATTCGCACTGGAGCGGGACCAGAACCGCATCGGCCGCGCACATCGCGTTCACCGTCAACAGGTTGAGCGAAGGCGGGCAGTCAATCAATATATAGGTGATCCCGGGTAGGGCCGGGTTCGCCGCCTGGTCCGCCCTCAACGCCTCGATCGCATCGCGCAATCGGTGGTTCCGCCGGTCCGCCTGGCCCAGCTCAATCTCGATCCCCGAGAGGTCCGGGTCCGAAGGCACGATGAAGAGGCCGGGCACCGCAGTTTCGATGGCGGCTTCGGCGACCCCGCGGCCGTCGACGATCACATCGTACATGGTCATCTTGCGCGCCGACATGGGCACGCCCAGCCCGGTGGACGCGTTCCCCTGGGGGTCCATATCGACGATCAGGACGCGCTCCCCGACCGCCGCCAGGGCCGTTCCCAGGTTGATCGCCGTCGTGGTTTTCCCGACTCCACCCTTCTGGTTGGCGACAGAAAGTACGCGCAGGGTGGAAGCCTGGCTTCGCGCGACTGAATCCGGGCGGAGGTCGGTCGTGGCTTCACCGTGCACGGGCAAGTCTCCGGAGGCGGACAATGCGTCCGTTGGAATTGCTGAAAGAGGGAAGAAGATCGGCGTCAAACGTCCAAGCGCGGCGCGCTTCGTCCAATTCGGTGAGGACGTTCTCCCCCTTCAGGAAAAGGCCCTCCGCGTCCAAGGCGAGATAGGGTCGGGCGAATCCGAGCAACTTGTGGAGGGGCGCGCAGGCCCGCGCGGTGACCACGTCCACCCGGAGCTTGAGGGTTTCGGCCCGGGCGCAATGGACTTCCGCGGGCAGGTCCAGCTCTGAAACCGCCACCTCAAGGAACCGGCAGCGCTTGGTCAGGCTGTCAATCAGGTGCACCTGGGCGCCGGGAACGCCCTTGAGCATGATGGCGAGCACCACGCCTGGAAAACCCGCGCCCGCCCCAAGGTCTGCCCAGGTGCGGGCCCCGGGCGCGAGCTTCAAAAGCTGAGCCGAGTCCGCTGCGTGCCGGGACCAGAAGGCGGGCAACGTGTTGGGACCGACCAGGTTCATGACTTTGTTGGTTTCCGCGACCCTCTGGCGGAACCGTTCGAGGTCGACCATCTGTTCGGGCGTCGCTCTGAAATCGCGAAGAAAGTCAGTGGCGTGGTAGGTCGTATCGATGGCCGCCTGGTCGGCGGCGGGATCAGGCTGCGCGACCGGCATGATCACCTCGGCGGCGCACGTGGGCCAGCAGGGCGGTCAGGGCCCCGGGCGTGACGCCTTCGATGCGGCCGGCCTGGCCCAGCGTAAGAGGGCGGGTCGCGGCCAGCTTCTCGCGGCATTCGTTGGAAAGCCCGCCTACGATTGCGTAGTCGAGGTCTGCCGGCAGGGTCAGGGACTCTTCCTTGCGGAAGTCGGCGACGTCGGCGGCCTGGCGATCCAGATATCCGGCGTAAGCGGCGTCGATTTCGACCTGTTCGGCCACGTCGCGGGGCCAGGCGGCCACCTGGGGCCAAAGGGTCGCGAGGCTCTCCAGCGTGACCCCGGGATGCGCCAGGAGCTGGAGCAGCGAGCGGCGTTGGCCGTCCTGGGTGACAGTGAACCCTGACCGGGCCGCTTCTGAGGGCGTGAGCGTCAATTCGCGGGCCTGGGCGCGGGCGTCAGCCAAGGCTGAGGCCTTTGCGGAATAGGCATTCCAGCGCGCGGCGCCGACCAGGCCGAGTTCGCGGCCCCGGCCTGTCAGGCGCTGGTCCGCATTGTCGGCGCGCAGCAGCAGCCGGAACTCGGCGCGGCTGGTGAACATACGGTAGGGCTCGGTGACGCCGCGGGTAACCAGATCGTCGATCAGCACGCCGATATAGGCCTCGTCCCGGGCGAAGACGGCGCCGTCGGCGCCGGACGCGGTGCGGGCGGCGTTCAGGCCCGCCACCAGGCCTTGTGCGCCGGCTTCTTCGTAGCCGGTGGTGCCGTTGATCTGGCCGGCAAGGTAAAGGCCGGGCAGGCGCCGAACCTCGAGTGTGGGGTCGAGTTCTCGCGGATCGACGTAGTCATATTCGATCGCGTAGCCGTATCGCTTCACCCGGACCTGTTCGAGGCCCTTGATGGTGCGCAGGAAGATGTCCTGGGTTTCCTCTGTCACCGAGGTCGAGATGCCGTTGGGATAGACCGTGTCGTCGTCCAGCCCCTCCGGTTCAAGGAATATCTGGTGGCTGGTCTTGTCGGCGAAACGAACGACCTTGTCCTCGATCGAGGGACAATAGCGCGGACCGCGACCATCGATCCGCCCGCCGTAGACGGCGGATTCTTCCAGGCGCTCCGCAATGATCTGGTGGGTCGCCGCATTGGTCCAGGTGATGCCACAGGCGACTTGGGGCGTGGTGATCCTGTCCGTGAGGAACGAGAAGGGGATGGGCTGGGCGTCCGCCGCCTGCATCTCCAGAACATCCCAATTGATTGTCTTGCCGTCGAGGCGTGCTGGCGTGCCGGTCTTGAGCCGGCCCATGCGCAAACCAAGACCGTACAGACGATCGGCGAGACCGATCGCCGGCGCGTCGCCGACCCGACCGGCGGGGATCCGCTGCGGGCCAAGGTGGATGATGCCCTTCAGGAATGTGCCCGTGGTCAGGACGACGCGGCCGGCGGGGTACATCTCGCCCGAGGCGCCCACGACGCCGGCGCATCGACCGTCCCTTACCAAGAGGTCCTCAACGGCCTCGGCCTGAATGGTGAGGTTGGGGGTCGAGGCCAGCTCTGCCTGCATGGCCTGGCGATAGAGCTTGCGGTCGATCTGGGATCGTGGCCCTCGCACTGCGGGTCCCTTTGACCGGTTGAGCATGCGGAACTGGATGCCGGCCACGTCCGCCAGCCGCCCCATGACGCCATCTAGGGCGTCTATTTCGCGCACCAGGTGCCCCTTGCCCAGGCCGCCGATGGCCGGGTTGCAGGACATTTCCCCAATGGTTTCAAGCTTGTGGGTGAGCAGCAGGGTGCGGGCGCCGGCGCGTGCAGAAGCGGCCGCAGCTTCACAGCCGGCGTGCCCTCCTCCGATCACGATGACATCCCAGGTCGCCGACACGCGCTGCTCCAGCGAAATTCAAGGCTTCAAGTATGGCCCTGATATACCGCAGCAGGACCGGTGAAGCCAATGGGACAATGTTTCACGTGAAACATGACCAGCGGTGTCGTCTTACGACAAATTCGGTCGTGTTTCACGTGAAACATCGACGCTCATTTCCCGATACAGAAGCTGGCGAACACCACGTCGAGAATGTCTTCCGCGTCCACACGGCCGGCCACCCGGCATAGCGCCCGGGCCGCCAGACGCAGATCTTCAGCCGCCAATTCCGCTTGTCCCAGAACGGAAAGCCCCCGCGCCAAATGGTCTCGCCCCTCAGTCAGCCGGTGCCGGTGCCGTTCGCGGGTCACCGCAGGGAACTCGCCGTGCGACAGCGCCTCCACGGCCAGCGCACCCAACCGGGCGTCCAGCGCGTCCACGCCCTGATCTCGCGTCACCGAAACCTCCAACCGATCGAGGCCAATCTGCTCCAACCAGGCTTCCGCGGCCCGGCGATCGCCGCCCCCGATCTGATCGGTCTTGTTGAAGACGGCGATGTCTCCAGGTCGGACCAGGTCGCGGGCCTCCAGCCAACTTCCATCGGACGCCGACGCGTCAATCACCCAAAGCCGCAGCCCTGCGTCCTCAGCCCACGCCCGCGCACGGCGGACGCCTTCGGCTTCGATCGCATCCCCGGACTCGCGCACGCCGGCAGTGTCAGCGAGCAAGACCCGATAGCCGTCCAGGGTCAGGGTCGCCTCGATCACATCCCGCGTAGTGCCGGGCGTGGCGGTGACGATAGCCGCTTCACGGCGCACTAGAGCGTTGAACAAGCTCGACTTCCCGGCGTTTGGCGCGCCCACCACCGCAATGCGCCAACCCTCGCGCACGCGCTCGCCGCGCGCTGCATCAGCCAGCGCCGCGTCCAACTGGGCCAACAAGCCCTCAACCCCTGGCCGCGCCCGCTCCGCCACGGCCTCCGGCAGGTCTTCATCCGGGAAGTCGATGGCCGCCTCGAGAAAGGCAAGCGCCTCCAACAGTTCGGTTCGCCACCCATCGTACCTGCGGGCCAGGGCGCCGCCCAATTGGTCGAGCGCCTGCGTCCGCTGCGCTTCGGTTTCGGAATCGACGAGATCAGCGACCGCCTCGGCCTGGCTGAGGTCCAGCTTACCGTTCTCGAAAGAGCGGCGGGTGAATTCACCCGGCTCGGCCGGGCGAGCGCCGCGCGCCGCCAGATCGGCCAACACCGCCTCGACCACCGCCCGGCCCCCGTGTAGGTGAAGCTCGGCGCAATCCTCACCCGTATAGCTGTCGGGTCCCGGAAACCGGAGCACCAGGGCGTCGTCCAGCTTGACCCCCGCGAGGCTCTTCAGGCTGCGCAGGCTGGCGCGGCGGGGTTGGGGCCGATCACCCGCCATCCCGGCGACGATCGCGTCCACCCCTTCGCCCGAGAGGCGCACGACTGCGATCGCCGCCCGTCCCGGCGCGGTCGCCAGTGCGAAGATGGGAGCTGAAAGGCTCAGGGAGCGCCTACTTCTTGCCCAAGCCGGCGCCGGTCGTGCCAGTGGCGGCAGCCGTCATCATCTGGCGGAACTGGTCGGAGGCCTGCATGCCGAAGGAGGCCCACGCCTTCATCATCTCTTCGGGCTGCATGGCGGCCATGTTGGAGTCCATGCGCTTCTGCATCTCAGCGACCATGTGGTCGTTGAGCGGCGTGACGTCTGGCAGGCCCAGGAAGCTGCGGGCCTCGATGGGGGTGCAGTCGATCTCGATCTTGACATTCATGCGCGCGGACCTGTGCTTGTGCCGCCCCGAACGGGGTCTGTGAAAGCCTTCTAGCCCAGGATGACGCTCCATGCCCAACCAACGCTGGACGATCGAGACCCCGGACGGTGATTTCGACGCCTATGTCGCCACCCCCAAGGGCGAGGGCCCCTGGCCGGCGGTTCTGGCCATCCAGGAGATATTTGGCATCAACGCCGTCATGCGCGAGGTCTGCGACCGCTTGGCGGACATCGGTTTCCTGGCCGTCTGCCCCGACCTGTTCTGGCGGATCGAGCCGGGGATCGAACTCACCGACAAGACACCAGGTGAGTGGAAGCAGGCGCTTGGCTACATGAACCGCTTCGACTTCGACCAGGGGATGGCCGACATCCAGTTCGCCATCCACCAGATCCGCGCCCGCCCCGACTGCACCGGCAAGGTCGGCGCCGTCGGCTACTGTCTGGGCGGCCACCTTGCGTACCTGACCGCTACCCGCACCAATATTGACGCCGCGGTCGGCTACTATGGCGTCAACCTGCAGGCCCGCCTGCACGAGAGCCCCAAGGCGCCCTTGATGCTGCACATCGCCGAGGCCGACGCCTATACGGCGGCGGAGGCCCGGGACCAGGTCATCGCCACCCTGAAGGACCACGCGCTGGTGACCCTCCATGTCTATGCCGGCCGCGACCACGCCTTCGCTCGGCCCGGCGGCGAGCACTTCGACAAGGCCGACGCCGACCTGGCCAACCAGCGCACGGCAAACTTCCTCGGAAACCACCTCGCTTGAACCAATCCTGTCGTGAGACGACAGCATTGGTCGTGTTTCACGTGAAACCCTGCCGACGCTGAAAGGGCGGCCCGCGAGGGCCGCCCTTGTCGTTTCCGCCTTTAGTTCCGAAGCTTAGGTGTTCATGCTCTGGAAGAACTCGGCGTTGTTCTTGGTCTGGCGCAGCTTGTCGAGCAGGAACTCGATCGCATCCTGCGGGCCCATCGGGTTGAGGATGCGGCGTAGGACGTAGGTCTTCTGCAGCACATCCTTGGGCGTGATGAGCTCTTCCTTGCGGGTGCCGGACTTGAGCACGTCGATGGCCGGGAAGATGCGCTTGTCGGCGACCTTGCGGTCCAGGATGATTTCCGAGTTCCCGGTGCCCTTGAACTCTTCAAAGATGACCTCGTCCATCCGCGAGCCCGTATCGATAAGGGCCGTGGCGATGATGGTCAGCGAGCCGCCTTCCTCGATGTTACGCGCCGCGCCGAAGAAGCGCTTGGGGCGCTGCAGGGCGTTGGCGTCGACACCGCCGGTCAGGACCTTGCCCGAGGACGGCACCACCGTGTTGTAGGCGCGACCCAGGCGGGTCACCGAATCCAGTAGGATGACGACGTCGCGCTTGTGCTCGACCAGCCGCTTGGCCTTCTCGATGACCATTTCGGCGACCTGGACGTGGCGGGTGGCGGGCTCGTCGAAGGTCGAGGAGATGACCTCTCCCTTAACCGTGCGCTGCATGTCCGTGACTTCCTCGGGACGCTCGTCGATGAGCAAGACGATGAGGAAGCTTTCCGGGTGGTTGGTCTCGATCGACTTGGCGATGTTCTGGAGCATCACCGTCTTACCCACGCGCGGCGGGGCGACAATCAGGCAGCGCTGGCCCTTGCCGAGCGGGGTGACGATGTCGATGACCCGTCCCGAGCGATCCTTCAGCGTCGGATCCTCGATCTCCATGGTCATCCGCTGATCGGGATAGAGCGGAGTCAGGTTGTCGAAGTGGACCTTGTGGCGAACGTTGTCGGGGTCCTCGAAATTGATCGAGTTGACGTTCACCAGCGCGAAATAGCGCTCGCCCTCGCGGGGGCTGCGAACAACGCCTTCGACCGTGTCGCCGGTTCGCAGGCC
>JANNVY010000073.1:0-1720 GCA_031408375.1 Pseudomonadota bacterium
GGCCGCAACCGACGCCGTGGACACCACCAGGCCGCGCTCGCCGTCCTCAAGCGGGTCGACCGACATCATCCCCGCCGCCGCCAGCGACAGACAGCGGAAAGACCCCAGAAGGTTGATGCGGATGACCTTTTCGAAGGCCGCCATGTCGTGGGCCCGAATGATCGAGGCGTCGGTCTTGTCGCGGCTGGCGGTCTTCTGACCGATGGCGATGCCGGCGCAGTTGACCAGGATGCGCTCCTGGCCGTGGGCGGCGCGGGCCTTGGCGAATCCGGCCGCCACGCCCTCGTCGGAGGTGACGTCCACCGAACAGAAGAGGCCGCCGATCTCGCGCGCAACCTGCTCGCCCCGCTCGGCGTTCATGTCGAACAGGGCGACCTTCACCCTCTGGGCCGCCAGCGCCCGCGCGGTCGCCTCGCCGAGGCCCGAGGCCCCGCCGGTGACCACGGCCGAAATCGAACCGTCGAGCTTCATGGACGTTTTCCCTGACTGGAAAGTGATTATGTGTGAGGCGCGGCCCTGGGGCCCGCGACGTTGGACGAGGGTTTAGCCGTGGCCGCGCAAAACGCAAAATCCGGGAAATCGAAAGAGGACGGGGCCAGGCCTGAAGGGGACCGCGGTTTCGACCCCATGGCCCCGATCGATCCGTCCCGCGCCCTGGTCCCGGCGGTGCAGCGCGTCAACGAGGCCCGCGTGCGACGCGGCTTCTGGCCCAAGCTGAAGCAGACCGCGGCGCGCATCCCGTTCAGCCGCGAGGTGCTGGCGGCCTATTATTGCGCCCGCGATCCCCAGACCCCGA
Source organism: Pseudomonadota bacterium (assembly GCA_031408375.1). Taxonomy (GTDB): domain Bacteria; phylum Pseudomonadota; class Alphaproteobacteria; order Caulobacterales; family Caulobacteraceae; genus JAEZEZ01. The sequence goes on from JANNVY010000073.1 coordinate 797, forward strand.
CCGCCGCCAAGGGCATGCTGTTGGGGGCCCTGGCCTATTTTGTCCTGCCCACGGACGCGATCCCCGACATCCTGGCCGGGGTCGGCTTCACCGACGACGCAGCTGTGATCGCCGCCGTCCTGGGCCTGCTGGGCGCCAACCTGAAAGACCGCCACCGCGACAAGGCCCGCGAGGCGCTGGAACGGTTCGGGGCGGAAGACTAGGTGGCCGTCACGGGGTCGGCGGTTGAACGCAGCCAGCCGGTGATCGACAGCCGGTCAGCGTTGGCGAAGGAGGCCACCTCGGTCACCATGTGCTGGGTCGGCACGCGGAAGATGTTGAGCGCATTGAAGGTTGGCTTGAAGGCCTGATCGATGTTGCCGTCCTCGCCGATGAAGGCGAGCAGGCCGCCCCATTCGGGCCGCCAGACCGGGGTGAAGTTCAGCACATAGGCGTAGAGGCGATCCATGCCGGGCTGGTCATCATCATGGCTGGTCAGGAAATGGCCCGCCCGGTAGCGGGTCGCCTGCGCGTCGGCGAAGACGATGCGATCGTCGCCGGTCACCTCGCGGACGAATCCCAGGAACGTAGGCCCGTTGACCAGATCAAAGACGCTCTCATAGACCCAGCCTGACCGCGCGCGCGCCAGCATGGCCATCGACAGGCGAAAATTGTCGAATTCGTACTGGAATCCGCGTCGGCCGCGGTCTTCCAGATCCGCCCGCCGTTCGGCCGCCGCCTGGGCCGGAAGGGTTTCCAGGTAATCCAGCGCGAAGTCGCGGGGCTGGCCCTCGAAGATGGTCGAGCGGGCCCAGGCGCCTTCGGTCGCCAGGCTGCGGTGGATTCGGTTGGCGGCGTCGCGGGTCAGGATGTTGCGGATGTGGATCCGGCCCGCGGCGGCGAAACGCGCCCCGTCCGCCCCCGCCACAAGGGGCGGGTGCAGGG
>JANNVY010000074.1:0-2487 GCA_031408375.1 Pseudomonadota bacterium
CGGAATTGGCGTTGTGGGCCTTGTTCAGCTCGGCGACGATGCGCGAGACCACCTCAGACAGGCGGTCGGCCAGCTGGGGCCCCTCGACGTCGCGGTATTCGATCAGCCCCTTCAGCTCGCCCGAGCCGAGGTGATCCATCATCGAGCGCTTCTGGCCGTGCGGCTCGGTGATCCACAGTTCGTTGAAGTCGGTGCGGGCGTCGACGTTGCCGGCCTGGTCGTAGCTGAGCACGGCCGCCCCATTGCCGGCCAGCAGCATGCCGTCGCCGGTGCGCAGGGTGACGCCGCCGTTCGAGCGGGGCTGGATGCGCACGTCCAGATACTGGGACACCTGGTCGATCAGCTGGGCCTGGGTGCTCTCGGCGCCCGAGGTGTCCTGGCCCGCGACATAGGCGCGACTGATCTCCAGGTTCAGGTTCTCGATGTCCTGAAGCAGGCCGTTGACCGCATCGACACTCGACGCGATGCGGGTGTCGGCGTCCAGACGGGCGTTCTCGATACCGCCCGACACCCGAGCCGCCTCGTCCAGCAGCTGCTTGGCGTAGACGATGGCTTCCTGGCGACGCGGCGAGGACAGCGGGTCCTCGGCGGTGATGTTGAAGGCGGCGAACACCTTGTCGGCCATGCCGAAGAAGCCGCCGTCGCCGGACGGGTCGCCGAACAGCGACTGGGTCTTGTCCAGCAGCTCGTAACGCACCCCGGCCCGCGCCGCGTCTGCCGAGGAGGTCAGGGTCGTGGCCTGCAGGAAGCGGTCGGTGGCCAGGCGAACCCGGGTGATCTCGACGCCAGCCCCGATGCCCTCGACCGACATCGAGCGCTGCTCGGCGGTCTTGCGGACATAGCCCGGGGTATTCACGTTGGCGACGTTGTCGGAGACGATCCGGATCTGCTGCTGGGCGACCTGCAAACCGGACGCCGCGGAGCTCATGATCGAGCTGAGGGACATCCCTAGACCCTCACGCCCGGCAAGGCCGTCGCGTCACCGGGCAGCAATTGCCCGGCTGGGGCGAGGCGCCCTGACGCTGAGGCCTTGAAAACCATGGACTTCTCCCGAAGCGACGAACTGTCGATGGGAGGGAGGCGCAAGGGTCGGGCCAGTTGCGTCTTCGGTATCCGAAGAGGCCGCAACGACCCTTACTCCCTTGCGGGGTAAGGCGGGCCCATCGCACCGGAGCGGCGGCAGCCGCGCAGGCCCTTGCGAGGGAGATCGGGGGTTTCTCCCGCGCGCCGGGGCCTGAGGCGCGAGGTCCCTGACCGTCGCACGATCCCCGATCTTCCGCGCAAGGATCTACGCCCCCTCACCGGGGGCTCCGATGCGCGGAGCCCTCTTGCCCCTCAAGCGGGGTAAGGGAATCGCGCCCCTTACGGCGAGCCGCGCGAAAGCCTGCCCGCCGGCCCTCCGCCCGTTTGACCAAACGCCGTCCGTCGCCCAGGCTCACGGCCATGATCGCCCCCATCGCCGCCCTCATCATCGCCTTCACACTGCCCCCGCCGCCCACGCCGCCGATCCTGACGCCCGCGGGCGAAGCGGCGGCGATTGCGTGGCAGGCGGGGGTCAAGGCCGTGCGCGACCGTCACGCGGCGGCCGGGCCCGCGAAGGACCGGGCCGAGGCGGTGGCGCGGCTGGCGGAGCTCGACCGGGCGGCGCGCGACGGGCTGAAGGCGCTGGAGAGCCAGGGGCTGAGCCCGGAGGACCTCCAGGGCGCGCGGGTGATCGCCTGGTACACGATCGGCCGCCTCGACGGGGAGAACACCGAGGCGCTGAAGCGACTGGCAGGCCGGTCAGGCTGGTTCAGCATCCGGCGCGACGGCGCCCAGGCGACGGCGGACGCGGCGCTGATCGTGCTCCACTCGGTCGACTACCCGTTCGTGCAGTCGGCCCTGGACCGGATGACGCGGCTGGCGGCCAACAGGCAGATCGACGGCAGGTCCTACGCGATCGCCTATGACCTCAACGAGATGGAGCGCGGCAGGCCGCAGCTCTATGGCACCCAGGCCGCCTGTCAGGGCAAGATGCGGATGCTGTGGCCGCTGGCGGCCGGCGAGGCCACGGACGCCCAGCGCGCGCGCATCGGCTGGACCGACGAGACGCTCGGCGAGACTGCGGCTGGCATGCGCATCGGCGAGGCCTGCACCCGCGACTACGTCCCGCCGCGGGCGACCACGCGCTGAGCGGAGGCGAACAGGTCACGGACCCCTGTTCGACGCCTGTTGCTGGCCTGCAAAAAGCCAGTTCCGGAACCTGCTGCTACCCCCCGTCAAATGCACAACCCGATGAAAACAAAGGATGTTTCACGTGAAACATGACCGATTCTGTCGTATGTCGGCCGGCACGGCCACGCGCCAGGCCTGACAGACAAGCAAAAGCCCCGGATGGCGGCGCCGTCCGGGGTTTTTGATGGGCTGTGCGGGAAGCGACCTAGCGGCCGCGGCTGGTGGTCGTCAGAGCCGGGCGAAGACCTTCGGCGGCTGCGGTCTGGATCGGCG
>JANNVY010000075.1:0-1640 GCA_031408375.1 Pseudomonadota bacterium
GAGAAGGTCGGCGCAGGCGCGTGCCGCCGGTTCGGATTTGCCGATGTCGTTGGCGCAGGCTGAAGCCGGCCCGCTGTAGCGGTTTGGATCGGCCCACAAGCCTGCCCCCGAAAGGAAACTGTAGGCCAATGCGTTACGCGCGGACCGCTTCAGGTCGGCGTAGGTCATGCCCTCGCTCGCCCCGCGCGCATATTCCTGGCTCAGCTCTGATCGGCTGATGCCCGGATCATCGGTGGACAGGGCAAAGGGCGCATTGGCTCTCTTCAGCCAATGCCAGGGATGGTCGGCCCCCCGCACACCCAGGATCACGTCGTTGGAGGTGAGGTTCACCTCCACCAGAACCCCGTTGTCAGCCATGTAGTTGAGCAACTCCGTCGCTCCGTCCTCGTAGGCGATGCCGACTCCATGGCCGATGCGGCTGGCGCCCGCCGTGCGCACGGCCAACCCGATGTGAAACGACAGGTCGCCCGGCGCGGCGTAGGCGGGCGTCAGTTCGCCCGCATGCAGCGCGACCTTCGCCTTGCGTCCGTGGTCGGACAGGAAGCCCACCATGGCCATGTGGGCGCGATAGTTCCGAAGCGCGTTGGGATGATCCTCGGGCGCGACCAGCTGAAGACCGACCCAGCGCCGATCCTTGCCGATCAGCGCCACGCCAAGCTGCAGCTGGGCGAAGGTCTCCTCCAGCGGGACGAGGCGGTTTGACTGGGCGAGATAGCGCACCGTCACCCCACAGCCTGGATCGGCCTCACGCGTGCCGCACTTCAGGATGGCGTTGGCGCGCGCCTCGAAGGCGTCGGTCTGGGCGATGGCGGCGGGGACCAGAGCTTCGATCCCGGCGGCGCCCAGGCGCTTCTGCGCGGCCATGTCGTTCTTCCAGCCGACGCCCCGCCCGACCGCGCGGCTCTCGCGCGACTGGGGGGTGACCATCAGCTCGACGTACCAGGTGTTCTGCGCCGCCATCCGCTGACGGACATCGGCCAGCATGTCGCCGGTGCGCTTGGGGTCCGTCGCACCGAAGCGGTCAAAGGCGGTGAAGAACTGGTCATGGCCGCTGCGCCCGGCGAAGCCCGGCTGACGGGTCGACAGGCTGTCCAGCAGGGCGCCGTAGAGACCCGGCTCGGTGAACGCGGCGGTCGCGGGCTTCAATGGCGCGGCGCAGGGTGGCGGGGCCAGCGCGAGGGCCTCGGCGTCAATGCACAGCCCGTCCTCGACCGCCCAGGCCAGATAGGTCTCAGGATAGGCCGCCCCGGCCAGGTGCAGGTGCAGGTCTCCTCCCTTGGGCATGGCGCGCAGAAAGGCCATCCGCTCTGCGCCGGACATGGCCTGAAGGTCGAAGGGATCGCCCAGCGGGGTCTGCGCCCCTGCCCCGCCAACGGCCAACACACACGCCGCCAGCAGGCCACCAATGAATCGTCGCATCTTGCCGTCCCCCGTTGCCCGACATCAAAGCCGAGCCCGGGGCCCGTGTCACGTACCGCCTAGAAGGCAAATTCCAGCACAGCGTGAGCGACCCGCTCGCCCGACCCCGCGAAGGTGACGCCGCACTCGATGTAGGCGCTGGCCTTGCCGAAGCGCAGCACCTGGGCGGTGACCAGGAAGTCGTCGTTAACCGCCGGCCGGAGGAAATGGGTGTGTTGATA
>JANNVY010000076.1:0-1834 GCA_031408375.1 Pseudomonadota bacterium
GGCAAGTCCCGACAGGGCGCTGTCTATCCAGCGAGGGCTATGCCGAAGCGCTGCGTATCTCCTGCAGAGACAGGGGAGCTAGGGAATGCGCTATAGGCGACTTCAGCGTTGGCTGTGCGGCGCATGACCGCATTCCCCGCCAACCTTCCGGGCCTCACCTCGGTCAGGTTTCTGCTCGCGCTCGGGGTCGTCTTCTTCCACTACCAGCTACAATGGCCGTGGGATGCAATGTCCTCTACCGGCCTCCTGGACCGCGCGCGGCTTGGGGTGGACGTCTTCTTTATTCTCTCCGGATTCGTGCTCACCCATGCTTACCGCGAGGCGCTTGACGCCGGACGACTGAACTATCGCCGGTTCCTCGTCGCGCGGGTGGCCAGGATCTACCCCGCCCACCTGGCGGTCCTGCTGTTCGTCCTCGCCATGGTCGGATCGGCCACCCTGGTTGGGGCCGCCTTTGACGCGCGTCTGTACGAGCCGTCGGGGCTGCTTCCGACCCTGCTTTTGATCCATGCTTGGTACCCGGAGGAGTTTGCCGCCAAGTGGAACGGCCCCTCGTGGTCGCTGTCGGCGGAGTGGTTCGCCTACCTCGTCTTCCCGCTATTCGCCTGGGTCGGCCTGACGCTCCGGCGACGTCCGTGGCTATTGGTCGTGTTGAGTGGCCTGATCTTCCTCGCACTGGACCAGTTTTATCAGGTCGTGTTCGGTGATGTGGTGGTCCACGCCCAGAACAGGCTGGGCATACTACGTATCATCCCAGAGTTCCTGTTCGGGGTCGCGCTTTACCGCCTGGGCGAGACCCTACAACCCGCCCGCGCTGTCGCAATCACAGCTGCGGTCGCCTGCTCGGCCCTCCTGTTGGGGTTGATGCATTTCAAGGCCGACGATCGCATCGTGGTAGTGGCGGCTGGGCCATTCGTCCTGGCCCTGGCGCTGCTCTCCAAGGCCGACGCCGATGCCGGAATCGCCAAGCCGTGGATGTTGGTGTCAGGCGAAGCATCCTATGCGCTCTACCTTGTCCACATGCCGATCTTGATCGGCTGGAAAGGCGTCCATTCCCTCCTGACGAATCGGCCAAGCACATACACGTTCGAATGGTGGGAGATCGGCGTGCTTTTGGCGCTCACGCTGGTTGCCGCGTTCGCCCTCCACTATCTGGTGGAAGGCCCGGCCCGCAGGTGGATCCGCCGGCGTTCCGACGCCGCCTGGCCGGATCGAGGCGCCGATGCCACCATGAAGCCCGGCTCTCAGCCGCCTGATGTCTAGCAGGCCGGGCCTGACCTGCCGATTCCGACCAGCCGCGACGCCAATCAGCGGCGTTGCTGCGCCCACGGACACTCAAAGTGGTTTCGACCCGTTTCGCCAAGTCGTTCGTTTGCGTGGGCAACTGTGGAGATCGAAGTTCAGCGCGAAAGCCGTTGGGCTACGACCTCGAATTCGTCGCGTCGGACAAGCCCGGCGGCTTCATGCTTCTGTCGCACGGGCGACCCGTGTCGAACTACCCCGTGGCGATCGTGAACGCGCAGTCCGAACGGCGGGCCGTGCGCACCGGGCCGGACGGGACTGTCGTGCTTAATGGCCCGTTCGGCGCCACGATGTTGTTCCCCGCGGAGATGACGGCGCCTGCAAACCGAGCTGAGCGGTTTCAGCTCCGGCTCACATCTCTCACCCTCTCGAACTAGCACTACCCGGACGACGTCGTGAGGTGCGGCGGGACCTGACTGGCCAGTCCCGCCTATCGGCATGAGGCAGCTCGATGTAGCGAGGCTTCCGAGACTTGGTGGTGTATTGGGATGGAGCGCGTGTGATGAGGGATCGAGCCGGACCGCGCGTAGTC
>JANNVY010000077.1:0-5151 GCA_031408375.1 Pseudomonadota bacterium
CAGCGCCCGGGCCTTCATCTTGCGGCGCGCCAGCGCCACGTCGAGGGTGACGACGATGGGCATCAGACGAAGCGCTCGAGTTCGTCCTGTATCGCCCCGGCGCGCCGGAACATGCGGCCCATCAACAGCATCGCCGCCCCGACCACGCCGATGACCAGGGTCTCCGGCTCAAGCTTCAGCTCCATGCCGCCGTAGTCTCCGCCGACCCAGGCCAGCAGGTTGGGCGTGATCAGGGCCAAGGCGACGGCGCCAGACAGCAGGGCCTGGCCGATGCCCGACACGCCCTTGCCGACGGCGTCGGTGAACAGTTCGCCCCTGGCGAGGCGGCCGAACAGCTTTTCCGTCGACGACAGGGCCGAGGCGAAGATGAATGCCGGCAAGGCCGCGATCAGGGCCACCCCGAAGCGCTGGGTGAAGGCGCGCAGGTCGTCCTCGCCCGTCGCCAGCCCGAGCACCGACGGCAGGACGTATTGCAGCATGATGGCGACGATCACCGCGATCAGGGCGAAGACGGTGAGGATGCGCAGGCCCTTGGCCTCGGCGGCGATGGATCGTTCGGAAGCGGCCATGGCGCCCTCCTGCTATTAGGTAAGGCGCTATTATTTTTAACTCTGACTTAAAGTCAAGTCGGCCGGATGTAGTCACCCAGATTGTCGATGACGTCGCCTTGGGCCTCGGGCCGCCACTGCAGCCGCACGCCCGGGCCGGGATCGGTGAACAGGGTCAGGCCGTCGTCGTGGGGCAGGAAGTCGTAGCCCTTGAACACCCACCGCTCGCCGGCCGAGCGCTGGGCGCCGTCGAAGTCGGTGAAGGAGCGCACGATCATGTACTCGCGCCCCGCCGTCATTTGCTGATGATAGGCCGGCGGTCCGGACGGCGTCAGCGCCGGGCCCGCCTGCGTCCGCTTCCGGAACAGGGTCAGCAGGAGCACAGTCGCCAGGAAGGCGATGACGCCGGCGGCGATCAGGACGGGAAGCGCGACATCGGACATGGGTGGAAAGGTAGCACAGGAGCAACGGCCCGGGCGGCATCAACGGCCCTACTTCGCTCCTGCGGAGCTACGAAGGGCAACCACCATCCTGCTTCGAATGCCGGCCTCGACGCCAATCCTGCGAACCCCGGATCAAGTCCGGGGGAAGCAGGATGGTGGTTGGAGGCGGGATCGAACCGCCGACCTGTGGGTTATGAATCCACCGCTCTAACCATCTGAGCTACCCAACCGCGCCACATCCCGGGCGGTCTTAACGGGCGCGTGGCCCGAAAGAGGGACGGCCTATATATCGGCGGCCACCACGGTTCAAGACAGCGGCGGTAATCCAGCTTGTGAAGCGGACCGTACCTACGGATGCTACGCCTTCGCACCCGTCCGGAGTTTTGCCCATGCGCCCCGCTCTCGCCTTTACCGCCGCCTCGGTGGTCCTGCTGGTCGCCTGCGGCCAGGCGGCGTCACAGAACCCGCCGACGCCCGGCCAGCCGCTGGAGACGCGCGCGGCCAACACCCGCTACCAGCCGGCCTTCCCCGGCCAGACCCGCGCGCCGGCCGTGACGCCCTCCAGTTATGCGGTCGAGGTCGTGGCCACCGGGCTGGAGAAGCCCTGGGCGGTCGAGCCCCTGCAGGGCGGCCGCTTCCTGGTCACCGAGAAGCCCGGAAGCCTGCGTATCGTCGGCGCGGACGGCAAGCTGTCGGCGCCGGTCGCGGGCCTGCCTGCCGTCGACGCGGCGGGCCAGGGCGGCCTGCTGGACGTGGCCCTGGGGCCGGACTTCACCAACGACGGCATGATCTACTGGTCCTACGCCGAGCCCCGCGAGGGCGGCAACGGGACCACGGTGGCGCGCGGCCGGCTGGTCGAGACCGCCGGGGCCGCGCCTCGCGTGGAGAACGTCCAGGTCATTTTCCGCGTCACCCCGACCTACGCTGGCGACAAGCACTACGGATCGCGCCTGGCCTTCGCGCCGGACGGCAAGCTGTTCATCACCACGGGTGAGCGCTCCGACAGGGTCACCCGGCCCCAGGCCCAGCAATTGAACTCCCATTTCGGCAAGGTGCTGCGCATCAACGCCGACGGCAGCGTGCCGGCCGACAACCCCTTTGTCGGCCGGGCCGGCGCCCTCCCGGAGATCTGGAGCTACGGCCTGCGCAACAGCCAGTCCGCCGCCTTCGACCGCTTCGGGCGGCTCTGGACCGTCGCGCACGGCCCGCGCGGCGGCGACGAGCTGAACCGGCCCGAGCCCGGCAAGAACTACGGCTGGGGCGAGATCAGCTACGGCATCGAATATTCCGGCGCCCCGATCGGCGCGGGACAGACCGCGGCCGACGGCATGGAGCAGCCGGTCTATTACTGGGATCCGGTGATCGCGCCCTCGGGCATGGCCTTCTACGCCGGCGACAAGTTCCCCGCCTGGCAGGGCAACGCCTTCATCGGCGGCATGAAGGACAAGGATCTGGTTCGCCTGGTCATCCAGGGTGACCGGGTGGTGGGCGAGGAGCGCCTGCTGGCTGACCGGGGCCAGCGCATTCGCGACGTGCGTGAGGGGCCGGACGGGTTCCTCTATGTCGTCACCGATGGCGGCGAGCTGTGGCGAGTCCGCCCGAAGTGACGCACACCTGGACCGCGCACTCATCTTTTCACGCACGAGTCTTGCGCCTACTGTGCCGGCAGTCGCCGCAAACGAAAAGATCGTGCACGGCCGGAGAAATGTGTTGGCCGAACAACTCGACCCCATCGACGCGCGCATCCTGGAGCTGATCCAGGCCGACGCCAGCCTGGCGGTCGCCGAGATCGCCGAGCAGGTGGGCCTGTCGCCCTCGCCCTGCTGGCGGCGCATTCGCCGGATGGAGGACGCCGGCGTCATTCGCAAGCGGGTGACGCTGCTGAACGGCGCCCGGCTGGGCCTCGACTTCGAGGTCTACGCCATCGTCAAGCTGACCCTGCCGACCCGCGACAATCTCGAAGCCTTCGACAAGGCCGTGGCCGGCTGGCCCGAAATCATCCAGTGCGCCACCATCACCGGGCGCGAGGACTATGTGCTGCGCATCGTCACCAGCGATATCCACGCCTTCGACGCCTTCCTGCGCGACAAGCTGCTGTCCCTTGGGCTGGTCTCCGATATCGAGAGCCACATCGTCATGCGCGGGGTGAAGGACACCACCGAGCTGCCGCTCAGCCTGGTCAGCCCCCACGTCGCGGCGCTGGCCTGACGCACAAGGGTGATCTCCGGGCGCAACTGCGCTGAATCGCCCCGTTGGAATAACGGTGATCGTCAGTTAGAAAGCCCGCCGGTTCCGAGGGGCGGGTATGATCGAGACGATTATCACGGGCAATCGAAAGAGCCTCGGCGACTTCGACGTCAGCCGTGTATTGCCCTCCCCCCTGCGCCGCATGGTGGGGCCCTTCATCTTCCTCGACCACATGGGCCCCGCCGACTTCAAACCGGGTCAGGGCGTCAACGTCCGCCCGCACCCGCACATCGGCCTGTCGACGGTGACCTATTTGTTCGAAGGCGAGATTATCCACCGCGACTCGCTCGGCTACACCCAGGCGATCCGGCCGGGCGAAGTGAACTGGATGACCGCCGGCAAGGGCATCGTCCACTCTGAGCGCACCGACCCGTTCCGCCGCGACATCGGCGCGCGCCTGCACGGCATGCAGGCCTGGATCGCCCTGCCGACCGAACAGGAAGACTGCGAGCCGGGCTTCGAGCACTACCAGGGCCGCGACATGCCGGCCTACGAAGGCGACGGCCTCTATGCGCGGCTGATCGCCGGCGAGGCCTACGGCGCCAAGTCCAAGGTCCGCACCGCCTCGCCCATGTTCTACGTGCACTGGGAGATGGGCGCCGACGTCAAGGCGACCCCGCCCGACGGCTATGCCGAGCGCGCGGCCTACGTCGTGTCCGGCGAGGTCGAGGTCGACGGCAAGACTGTCAAGGCCGGCCAGATGGTGGTCTTCACCCGCGGCGCGCGTCCGGTCGTGAAGTCGACCGTGCCCTCGACCCTGATGCTGCTGGGCGGCGAGCCGGTGGGCGAGCGCCTGATCTGGTGGAACTTCGTGGCCTCGAACCAGGAGCTCATCGACCAGGCCAAGGCCGACTGGCGCGACGGCAAGATGCACCTGCCGGTCGGCGACGACCTGGAGTTCATCCCGCTGCCCGAGGACGCCGCTGCGCCGGCCTCGGCCCCGGCACCCGCTAAGGCCGACGACAAGCAGGACGCCTAGGGGCCTGACCGCCGCCGCACCCTTTCTCCGGAGGAGAAAGAGGGCCCCACGCACCGGAGCGCGTCAGCGCGAAGGTTCTTGCGTGGGAGATTGAGGGGGAACCACCACGCTGGGTGACCTAAACCGCGCTCAACCTTCAATCGTCACGTTGCCCGCTCAACCTCCCACGCAAGAACCCGCGCTTCGCTCCGGTGCGTGGGACCCTCCTTCTCCTCCGAAGAAGGAGCCGCTGGCGGCTGAATAACGCTGTTCACCCGCTCCGGCGCACCGCCTAAGGTGACGCCAGTCACCGGACCAGGGAGCACGCCCATGAGCCCGCTCAAAACCACCGCCCTCGCCGCCGTCATCGCCCTTGTCGCCCTCGCGCCGCCCGCCACAGCTCGTGAGCGGCCGCTGGAAACCTACTACGCCAGCCTGAGCGCCTGGGACCACATCGACGGGAGGGGCCGCCGGTTGACCAGCGTGTCCGACATCCTGCGCCAGGACCGGGCCAACTATCACCATCGTAACCTCCGCGACCCCAGCGACATCGGCGACAAGTACTTCCGCAAGGAGGTCAATCGCCGGCGGATTCCGGCCTTGCTGGCGGCGGGCGGGCTGGATGACCGCACGGCCCAGATCATTCTGACGGCCCGGCCGCGCGTGCGGGTTGATCGCTATGCGGACCGGATGGAGGTGACCGTCGAATCCGACGCCAGGTTGAGGTAATGGCGCCGCCGAAGGGCCGAGCGGCCTGCGGCCCCGCTTCCGGGGAAAACCCGAGGTGACCCTGGCGTTCGCATAACGCAGTTTCCCTGCCCCGGCGCCCCGCCTAAGGTGAAGCCAGTCCAACACGCCGGACAGGGAGATATGCCCGTGAACGCGTTGAAAGCCACCGCCCTCGCCGCCGTCCTCGCGCTCGTCGCCGTCGCGCCGGCTGTCGCCAGGCAGGCGC
>JANNVY010000078.1:0-3984 GCA_031408375.1 Pseudomonadota bacterium
CGGCCCTCGTGGCCGGCTCGTTGACGCTGGGCGGGTGCCTGGCGCACGACCCCTTCGCCCCGCCGACCGACCCGGCCTCCGCCGCCGCCCAGCAGGTGAACGAGGCCGCCGCGCGCGACATGCCCTATCCGCGCTGGGCCGATTTCCCGGCCGCCCCGACCGATGTCCCGACCGCCGGCGAATTCGCCATGCGCGTGGTGGCCACCGAGGAGGCCCGGACCATCCTGGAAGCCCAGGCCCGCGACCTGGTCTGGACCCTGGACGACAGCGAGGGCTGGGCCACAGCTCAACGGAGCCTGGTCAATCGCGAACTCGCCGAACCCGCCGCGGCGGATGCTCTGGCCCAGACCGAAGCCTGGGCCGCCGCCGCCCGCGCCGAGGCGGTCCCGCCGCCCGTCGCCAAGTAACCCGCTCACCATCCCCTGCAACTGCGACCGCTTTCGTCGCACGGGCCGGGAATCATAAGAAACTGCCTGCCTCAGGAGCCTTGCCCACATGCCCACCTCCGACACGCCGCCCGTCATCACCCGCCTGGACCGCGCGCTCGCGCTGGAAGCTGTCCGCGTGACGGAAGCCGCCGCCATCGCCGCCGCCAAATGGGCTGGCCGCGGCGACGAGAAGGCCGCCGACCAGGCCGCCGTCGACGCCATGCGCACGGCGCTGAACCTGCTGAACATCGACGGCAAGATCGTCATCGGCGAGGGCGAGCGCGACGAGGCGCCCATGCTGTTCATCGGCGAGAAGGTCGGCTCGGGCAAAGGCCCCAAGGTCGATATCGCGCTCGATCCGCTGGAAGGGACGACGCTGACGGCCAAGAACATGGCCAACGCCTGCGCGGTCATGGCCTTTTCGCCCGAGGGAGGAATGCTGAACGCGCCCGACACCTACATGGACAAGATCGCCATCGGCCCGGGCTACTCCGAGGGCCTGGTCGATCTCGACGCCCCGCCCCAGGAGAACGCCTTCGCACTGGCCAAGGCCAAGGGCGTGGACATCGGCGACCTCACCGTCTGCGTCATGGATCGTCCGCGCCACGAGAAGCTGATCGCCGCCCTGCGGGAGGCCGGCTGCAAGATCGCCCTGATCACCGACGGCGACGTGGCCGGCGTGATCCACACGACCGACCCCGATGCCGATATCGACATGTACATCGGCCAGGGCGGGGCGCCGGAGGGCGTGCTGGCCTGCGCCGCGCTGAAGGCCGTGGGCGGTCAGTTCCAGGGCCGGCTGGTGTTCCGCAATGACGACGAGCGCGGTCGCGCCGAGCGCTGTGGCATCACCCAGCTCGACAAGAAATACTCGCTGCACGAGATCGTCCGCCACGAGGCGATCTTCGTCGCCACCGGCGTGACTCAGGGCGTTATGCTGGACGCGGTGCACTACGAACGCGGCCTGGTGAAGTGCCACTCGCTGGTGATGAGCTCATCTTCGGGCACCGTGCGCGACGTGCACATGCGCCGGCCCTATCCGGCCCGGAGCTGATGGCGGACGGCGCCGACCAGCAAGGGTTTCTGGGGGTCTCGGAATCCCTCAGCGGCCGCCGCTGGCGTGAGCGCCCCGCCGACCCGGGCCTTGTCATCGCCCACCAGCGCAACCTCGACCTGATCGAGCCGCTGGCGCGCGCGCTCGCCTCGCGCGGCGTGGCGGCCGAGGATGGCGCCAGCTATCTCGACCCGACACTCAAGGCGCTTTTCCCCGACCCGTCGTCCTTCACCGACATGGACCGGGCCGCCGAGGTGATCGTCGAGGCCCTTCGGACGAACAAGCCGTCGCTGGTGTTCGCCGACTACGACGTCGACGGCGCCTCATCCGCCGCCCAGCTGGTGCGCTGGTTCCGGGCCATGGGCGCGGACCTGCCGATCTATGTCCCTGACCGCGAGAAGGAGGGGTATGGGCCGAGCCCCGCCGCCTTCGACCGCATCAAGGAGTCCGGCGCCCAGCTGGTGATCACCGTGGACTGCGGGGCGGCGGCGTACGACGCCATCGCCCACGCCGTGGCCATCGGTCTGGAGGTCGTGGTTATCGACCACCACCTGATGCGCGAGGACCCGCCGGCCTGTTCCGCCGTGGTCAATCCCAACCGCCCGGGCGACCAGTCGGGGCAGGGGATCCTGGCCGCGGCGGGCGTGACCTTTGTGCTGTTGGCCGCCTTGAACCGCGAAGCGAAGAAGCAGGGGCTGTTCGAGGGCCGTGAGGCGCCCGACATCCGCAAGTGGCTCGATCTCGCCGCCATGGGCGCGGTCTGCGACGTGACCTCGCTCACCGGCTTCAACCGCGCCATCGCCGCCCAGGGTTTCAAGGTCATGTCGGCCTGGCAGAACCCGGGGCTTAAGGCCCTGATGGACACCGCCCAGTCCAAGGGCCCCGCCAACGTCTTCGCCGCCGGCTTCATCCTGGGCCCGCGCATCAATGCCGGGGGCCGTATCGGTCGCTCCGACCTGGGCGCACGCCTGCTTTCGACCGACGATCCGGAAGAGGCGAGGGCGATCGCCGAGGAGCTGGATGCGCTCAACGTGCAGCGCAAGGATATCGAGCGCGAGGTCACTGACGCCGCCATCCGCATGGTCGAGCAATCCTCGAACTTCGATCCGGACTCAGCCGTGGTGGTCGCCGCGGGAGAGGGCTGGCGTCCCGGTGTGGTCGGCATCGTGGCGGGCCGTCTCCGCGAACGCTGGCGCAAGCCGGTCGTGGTCATCGGCCTGGATCCCGAAGGAGACATCGGCAAGGGCTCGGGCCGCTCGCAGCCGGGGGTGAACCTGGGCAAGGCGGTGCAGGAGGCCTGGGAGCAGGGGCTGCTGATCTCGGGCGGCGGCCACGCCATGGCCGCGGGCCTGTCGATCCGGCCGCGCGACGTGCCCGAATTCCGCGCCTTCCTCGACCAGCGCCTGAGAGCCGAACAGACGGAAGCCGCCCTGATCGACGCCGTTGAGATCGACGCCCTGGTCACGCCCGGCGGCGCCGACCGGGCGCTGTGGCAGGCGTTCGAACGGCTGGCGCCCTACGGCCCCGGCGCGCCTGAGCCGCTGTTCGCCATGGCATGCGTTCGCGTCATGGGCGCCCAGGCGCTCAACGGCGGCCATGTGCGCTGCCAGCTGGCGGCCGACGACGGCACGCGCATCAAGGCGATCAGCTGGCGCTCGGCCGACACCCCGCTGGGTCAGAAGCTGCTGGCGTCCGACAGCGCCATCCACGTGGTCGGGCGGTTGAAGGCCGACGACTGGAACGGCCGCCAGGGCGTGCAGCTGGAAATCGAGGACGCCGCCGATCCCAGGCAGGCAGGGTAGGGCGGTGCGCGGGATCGTCCTCGCCATTGCGCTGGCGCTCAGCGCGTCACCGGCCTTCGCCGCCGAGCCCGCGCCAACCGTCGCGCCGCCCACGGTTCCAGCCCTGCCGCCCCGCCCCGATCCCTTCGTCGCGCCCGCGATCACCTATGTCCGGGTCGGCGAGGCGGACGTGGGCCGCTGGCAGTATGTGAACATCCCCGCCGGGCGGGCGCCCGGGCAGGTCCAGACCTGGCGGATCGACGTCTTCATCCCCGAGATCGCGGTTCCCCATGGGCGCGGGGCCTGGTCGGTCTCGCTCTATATCTACGACTGCCGGACGCGGATGTTCCGCATGGACCATTCCGAGTTGTTCGACGCGCGGGGCAAGGCGATCGAGCGCTTCGACGGGCCGGTCGGCTTCACCCGCCCGGACCCCCGCGCCGACGAGGACCTGCGCCAGGCCTGCGGCCAGATCAGCTATGACGGACCGCCGTTGCGGGGCCTCGACGCGGTGCTGGCGGACGCTCGGGGGGCAGGGGGCAGTTAGGCCCTTCGCAAGCCCTCCCGCAGAGGGTTGCGCCCATCGGAATCGGCGGTTATATCCCCCGCTCCCGCGCCGCGGTCCCTTCGTCTATCGGTTAGGACGTCAGGTTTTCAACCTGAAAAGAGGGGTTCGACTCCCCTAGGGACTGCCACGCGGAAGCCCACGGATTCATCCGTC
>JANNVY010000079.1:0-2049 GCA_031408375.1 Pseudomonadota bacterium
CGACGGCCTGAAGGGCGACCGCATCTGGTTCATGGAAATGAACACCCGCCTGCAGGTCGAACATCCGGTGACCGAGGCCGTCACCGGCCAGGACCTGGTGGAGTGGCAGTTCCGCGTCGCTGCGGGCGAGCCCCTGCCGCTGAAGCAGGCCGACATCCACCTTAACGGCTGGGCCATGGAGGCGCGCCTCTACGCCGAGGACCCGGCCAAGGGGTTCCTGCCGTCGATCGGTCCGCTGGACCACTTCCGCCTGCCGCAGGGCGACGAGATCCGCGTCGATACCGGGGTCGAGGAGGGCGGCGAGGTGAGCCAGTTCTACGACCCGATGATCGCCAAGCTGATCGTCCACGGCGAGGACCGCGAGGAGGCCGCGGGCTTCCTGGCCGACGTCTGCCGCGAGGTCGAAGTCTGGCCGGTGCGCACCAACGCGGCTTTCCTGGCCCGCTGCCTGGATCACCCTGACTTCATCGCCGGCGAAGTCGATACCGCCTTCATCCCGTCGCGGCTGGACGCCCTGATTTCCGCCGAGCCTTCGGCCGACATCAAGATCGCGGCCCTTGCCTTGGCCGCCGAGGACGCCTCGGCCCATCTGGGCCTGCCGGTCGACGGCGACCGCCTGAGCCCCTGGCAGGCGACCCCCGACGGCCTCTACGGCTTCCGCCTCAACGCCCCGGCCTTCACCACCCATCGCGTGGAGGTGGGCGGCGAAACAATCACCGGCCGTGTGCGTCCCTTCCTGCCGGGCGAATGGCGCTGGCTGGTCGATTTTGAGGGGCGTCTGGAAGAGGTCGCGGTCCTGCACGAACAGGTCGTGCTGTCAGAGCACCGCGCTATCGGCTTCGTGCGTTCGGACGAGGGTGTGATTCTGTTTGACGCCGGTGCGGCCATCGAGGTCCGGGAGAGCGAACTTGCGGGGGCGGGCGCTGTGGAAGCCGTCGCCTCGGGCAGCCTGCTGGCGCCCATGCCCGGCAAGATCGTCGCCGTCCAGGCCAAGGCCGGTGCCAAGGTCGCCAAGGGCGCGCCCATCGTGGTGCTGGAAGCCATGAAGATGGAGCACGCGCTCACCGCGCCCTTCGACGGCGTAGTGGCGGAACTTCCGGTCAAGGCGGGCGACCAGGTCACTGAGGGGACGTTGCTGGCCAAGGTTGAGGCGGCCTGACAATCGCGCAAGAGCCCCAAACGCAAAAACGCCGCGGAGCGTGGGCCCCGCGGCGCATTCGGTAGAGCAGTGTAACTCAGGCCTTAGGTGGCCTTGAGGTTCACGGCGCTTTCCTTGCCCGAACGCGAATCGCGTTCGACTTCATACGTGATGACCTGGCCTTCGTTCAGGGACTTGAGGTCCGAGTTTTCGACGGCGGTGGCGTGCACGAACACGTCGCGCCCACCTTCATCGGGTTGGATGAAGCCGTAGCCTTTGGTGGTGTTGAACCACTTCACAGTGCCTTGAGCCATTTGAGTAGCCTCCATTGGCGTGAGATCACCGGAACGCCCAGCGATCTATCGAGTCCGGTTTGGCCAGGGAGGTGCGGTGAGAGCCGCCTCGTCATAGCAAAAGAGCAGAAGTCGAATAACCCAATATGGGGTATTTCCAGACCTGTGGACAGTCCTAACCGGAAAAACGCTCGAAAAAGCTTCACCGTAAGCCAAATTTTCGACCCGGCAAATGAGAGTTTGTCTCACGAAAACAAGGCCTGAACAGCCGCAGCGGTAGTAAAGCCGTCTGCTGATTCACGCGACGCCGCGCCCCTCGCATTTGGGCCCAAAACACCGCTAAACAGGGCCCATGGTCGCCCTTCATCTGATCAAGCTATGTGTCGGCGTCGATCGCGTAGAACAGCTCACTGCCTGGGGCCGGGCGGAGCGCGGCAAGGGCCGCACGCCGGTAGTCCACACCCGATCCACGCCCAAACGCGCGGCGGAGCTGCTGGACGGCGGATCGCTCTACTGGGTGATCAAGGGCGTGGTCCAGGCCCGGCAGCGCATCCTTGCCATCGATACGCTGGAAGACGGCCAACGGGCGCGCTGCGAAATCACGCTCGACGATGCCGT
>JANNVY010000080.1:0-1820 GCA_031408375.1 Pseudomonadota bacterium
AGCGCCATGGCGGCGGCGGCCATGGCCGGGGTCAGCAACAAGCCGAAGACCGGAAAGAGCACGCCCGCCGCTATCGGCACGCCGATGGCGTTGTAGACGAAAGCCAGGACCAGGTTCTGGCGGATGTTGCTCATCACCGCCCGCGACAGCCGTCGCGCCTTCACCAGGGCGCCGAGGTCGCCGGACAGCAGAGTCACGTGGGCGCTCTCGATGGCGACGTCGGCGCCGGCGCCCATGGCGATCCCTACGTCGGCGGCGGCGAGCGCCGGCGCGACCATGACGCCGTCGCCGGCCATCGCGACCACCCGACCCTCGGCGCGCAGGCGCTCGACCAGGGCGGCCTTGCGGTCGGGGGGGACGTCGGCCTCTACCTCGGTGATGCCCAGGCGCGCGGCGATTGCCCCGGCGGTCACTGCATTGTCGCCGGTGACCATGACCACGCGCAGGCCGGCCTGGCGCAGGCCGGCGATCGCGGCCGCCGTGGTGGCCTTGATCGGATCGGCGATGGCCAGCACGGCGGCGACCTCGCCGTCGATGGCGACAAAGATGGCGGTGGCGCCATTGGCGCGCAGCGCGTCGGCCTCGGCGTTGAGGCTGGCGGCGTCGACGCCCCGTTCATTGAGGAACTTGTAGCTGCCGACCACGACGGCGCGGCCGCTGACCTGGCCGTAGACCCCCTTGCCGACCGGGGATTCAAAGCCGGTGGGCTCGACCAGGGTGAGACCCTCGGCGACGGCGGCGTTGACGATGGCGTCGGCCAGCGGGTGCTCGCTGGCCCGCTCGAGGCTGGCGGCGAGGGTGAGGATTTCGGCGCGATCGGCTCCGCCCTGGACCTTGGGCGCGAGGCGTACCTCGATCAGGGCCGGCTTGCCCTCGGTGAGGGTGCCGGTCTTGTCCAGCAGCAGGGTGTCGACCTTTTCGAAGCGCTCCAGCGCCTCGGCGTTGCGGACCAGGATTCCGGCCTGGGCGCCCCGGCCGACGCCGACCATGATCGACATCGGCGTGGCCAGGCCCAACGCACAGGGACAGGCGATGATCAGCACCGAGACGGCGGCGACCAGGGCGTGGGCCAGCCGCGGTTCAGGGCCAAGCGCGGCCCAGGCGGCGAAGGCGATGAGCGCGACCGCGATGACCGCCGGCACGAACCATGCCGAGACCGTGTCGGCCAGTTTCTGGATGGGGGCGCGGCTGCGCTGGGCCTGGGCGACCATCTGGACGATGCGCGCCAGCATGGTGTCGGCGCCGATGCGCTCGGCGCGCATGACGAAGGCGCCGGTGCGATTGACGGCGCCGGCCACGACGGGTGAGCCGGGCTCCTTGTTCACCGGCATGGACTCGCCGGTGATCAGGGCCTCATCGACAGTGGCCACGCCGTCCTCGACCACGCCGTCGACGGCGATCTGCTCGCCGGGACGCACGCGCAGGCGGTCGCCGATGGCGATGTGGCCGACATCGACGTCCTCGTCGGTTCCGTCCTCGCCGATGCGGCGGGCCAGTTTGGGTGTCAGGTGCAGCAGGGCGCGGATGGCGCCGGAGGTCTGTTCGCGGGCGCGCAGTTCAAGCAGCTGGCCGAGCAGAACCAGCACGACGATGACCGCGGCGGCTTCGAAATAGAGCGGTGCGCCGCCGTCCATGCCCTTGAAGGCTTCGGGGATCAGGCCCGGCAGCAGGGTGGCCACGGCGCTGAACAGCCAGGCGACGCCGGTGCCGAGCGCAATCAGGGTGAACATGTTGAGCTTGAGGGTGCGCACCGAGGTCCAGCCGCGCTGGAAGAAGGGCAGGCCCGACCAGAAGACCACCGGCGTGGCCAGGGCGAACTG
>JANNVY010000081.1:0-4422 GCA_031408375.1 Pseudomonadota bacterium
AACTCGAAGTAGCCGTCGTCGCCGGCCGCCTGAATGAACAATTCAAGGCAGGTGTGTTTCCAGAGCTCGTCAGCACGGCCCTGCGCCTGCGATGGGAAAGCGATTTCTCCCATCCGACCCGTGACCAGGTAGCGCAGCTCAAGCACGTTGAGCGGTCGAGGAGTCACCTCAACCTCGATGGCGGTCACTGCCGAGGCGGGCGAATCTGGATGGAGCTTCAGCGGATACAGCATCCCCCTTCGATAGCGCCCGCTTGACGCCGGTCAATGGCGGAGGCTACCCACGCTGCCATGATCGCGCCTCGGCCCCGTTCCGCACGGTATTATCGCTCGCCCTTCTAGCGAGCGGCTCGTCGATCATTCCCGATCACGCCCCGCCCTCCGGCCGGCGGCTTGTCTCGGGAGACGGTCTCCGGCGCCAGACTGAACGCCAAGGACCACCGCCGATGACGACCCAGCCCGCCTTCAAGTCGACCTTTCTGCAAACCCTGCAG
Organism: Pseudomonadota bacterium; assembly: GCA_031408375.1. GTDB lineage: Bacteria > Pseudomonadota > Alphaproteobacteria > Caulobacterales > Caulobacteraceae > JAEZEZ01. The sequence continues at coordinate 494 of JANNVY010000081.1, forward strand.
GCGCGCGGCTATATCCACCAGATCACCCATCCGGACGAACTGGACGCGGCGGCTTCGGCGGGCGTGGTCACGGCCTACATCGGCTTCGATGCCACGGCGCCGTCGCTGCACGTCGGCTCGCTGATCCAGATCATGATGCTGCGCCGCCTCCAGCAGGCCGGCCACAAGCCGATCGTGGTCATGGGCGGCGGTACAACCAAGGTGGGCGACCCCTCCGGCAAGGACGCCTCGCGCCAGATGCTGGACGACGCCGGCATCGCGGCGAACATGGCCTCGATCAAGACCGTGTTCGAAAAGCTCCTGACCTTCGGCGACGGGCCGACCGACGCCATCATGGTCGACAACGACGAGTGGCTGTCGAAGTTCGGCTACGTCCAGTTCCTGCGCGATTACGGCGTGCACTTCACCATCAACCGCATGCTGGCCTTCGACAGCGTCAAGACGCGGCTGGACCGCGAACAGCCGCTGACCTTCCTCGAATTCAACTACATGCTGCTGCAGTCGGTGGACTTCCTGGAACTGGAGCGCCGCTACGGCTGCCTGCTGCAGATGGGCGGGTCCGACCAGTGGGGCAACATCGTCAACGGCGTCGAACTGATCCGCCGGGTGGACCACAAGCCCGCCTTCGGCCTCACCACCCCGCTGCTGGCCACCGCGTCGGGCGCCAAGATGGGCAAGACCGCCGCCGGCGCCGTGTGGCTGAACGCCGACCAGCTCAGCCCCTACGACTACTGGCAGTACTGGCGGAACACGGAAGACGCCGACGTCGGCCGCTTCCTGCGCCTGTTCACCGACCTGCCGCTGGACGAGGTCTCGCGCCTGGAGAGCCTGCCGGGCGCCGGCATCAACGACGCCAAGAAGGTCCTGGCCGACGAAGCCACCGCCATGCTGCACGGTCGTGACGCCGCCGTAACCGCCCGCGCCACGGCGGAGAATGCCTTCGAGCAGGGCGGGCTGTCCTCGGACCTGCCGACGATCGAGATCCCAGCGGCCGAACTGGCCGCAGGCATCCACATCGCATCGCTGGCTGCGCGCGCGGGACTTGCCGCGTCAAATGGCGAGGCGAGGCGCCTTGCCCAGGGCGGGGGGCTGCGGCTCAACGACGAACAGATCCAGGACGGCGCGCGACCCGTAACGACGGCAGACCTGAACGCCGACGGCGTGCTGAAGCTCGCGGCCGGCAAGAAGAAGATCGTTCTCGTTCGCCCGATCTAAGGAAGACCTGATGCCCAACGAACTCGTCGCCGGATCCAAGGCCCCCGATTTCGACCTGCCCACGGACACGGGACGGGTGTCGCTGGCGGCGCTGAAGGGCAAGACCGTGGTGCTGTTCTTCTATCCGAAGGACGACACGCCCGGCTGCACCACGGAATCCATCGGCTTCTCCCAGGCGAAGGTTGACTTCGAAAAGGCCGGCGCGGTCGTGATCGGCGCCTCCAAGGACACCGCCGCCAAGCACGGGAAATTCCGCGCCAAGCATGGCCTGACCGTCGAACTGGGGTCCGACGCCGAGAGCGACGTGATCGAGCGCTACGGCGCCTGGCAGGAAAAGAGCCTCTACGGCCGCAAGTACATGGTCATCGACCGCTCGACCTTCCTGATCAACGGTGACGGCGTCATTCAGCACGTCTGGCGCAAGGTGAAGGTTGCGGGACACGTTGAGGATGTTCTGGCTGCGGCCCGCGCCCTCAGAGGCTGAGCTCCCGGATTTGTGAACCTGCGACGGCTCGCCGCACCATTCGCCTGCCGGGCGAGCGGTCGGCGGGAGTGAAAGTCGCGCCCGAGCCAATATGTTACCAAAAACTTAAGTTTCGGCGATGCGGCCAAGCCACGGTCAACAGGTCTTCGTGAGCCGGAGCGTTATCCACAGGACGCAACTACGGCCAAAATTCCGCCGTCGATGGCTCTGAAGCCGCCTTAGCAACTTTAAAACCATTTTGGTGTACTCAAACACTCAAGAACAAATGGTGGGAATGGCGCAGTCAGGATCAATACCCTCGAGAGGGGAACTGCACTGCGTTTAGCATCGCCACAGGTGAATTAAGGTCTGGAACATGCTTAACCGTGGCCGTGCCCCTTGCGCAGCCAAAGGCGGTTAAGGCATAACTTCTGGAAACTAAAACGGGTGTGGGGCGATGAACACTGGCCGTGTGGCGCGCGTGCGCCATTTACTCGACCGATTGTTCCCTGAAAGACACATTTACCTGCGCGCCAACGGTGAGACGCGGGGGTATATCCTTACCGCCAGGAAGCAGATGCTGCTGGCCGCCGGTGCTTTCGCCTTGGGAGGCTGGCTGATTCTCTCCACGGCGTCGACCGCTTTCGCCGCCTTCACCATGACCACGGTCGACCGCGAGGTCTCCCGCACCAAGGCGCGCTACGAGCGCCTGATGGCCGATCGCCAGGCCCGCCTCGACACCGCCGTCGTCCAGCTCGAAACCACCGCCGGCTCGGTCGACGAACTGGCCCGCACCGTCGAGCGCCGTCACGCCGCCCTGGGCATGGTGCTGGGCAACTTCCGCAACATCCCGGGCGCCGACCGCGTCCTGGCCCCCACGGTCCAGCCCGCCGCCGCCGGCCGCGCGCCTCTCGAGCGGGTGCTGGCGGTCAAGCTTGACCAGGAACGCCTGATCGCGCGGGCGCAGAACTTCGCCAAGACCCGGGCCGAGCGCCTGCGCCTGGCTTTCCGCCTCGCCGGCCTGAACCCGTCTTCCTACATGTCCAACGCCATCGGCACGGGCCTGGGCGGGCCGCTGGTCGATGCGCGCGACACCAAGGCGCTGGCGGCCGTTCTCGACGTCGACGAGGCCTTCGCCGCCCGCATCAAGAGCGCGTCGGACAACCTGTCGGAAATGCGCAGCCTGGCCGATGCCGCCGAGGTCCTGCCCTTCGGCCGCCCGGCCCGCGCCGTGCGCCAGACCTCGGGCTTCGGCATCCGCTTCGATCCGTTCAACCACCACCCCGCCGTCCACGCCGGCCTCGACTTCGCCGGCCCATTCATGACCCCGATCTACGCGACCGCGCCCGGCACGGTGTCGTTCGTGGGCGTGCGCTCGGGCTACGGCAATGTGGTCGAGATCGACCACGGCGGCGGCTTCAAGACCCGCTACGCCCACCTGCAGGGCTTCTCGGTGCGTCAGGGCGACCGCGTCGCCATCGGCACACGCATTGCAGCGATGGGGTCCACTGGACGCTCTACGGGCGTTCATTTGCATTACGAAGTGTGGATGAACGGCCGCCCGCAAAACCCAGCACGCTTTGTGAAGGCCGGAGATTATGTTCAACAAAACTAAGCCCACCCCGCCCCAATCCAACACTGTCCCGATTCCGGACGATCTTCCCGATCTGACCCAGGGCCGCACGGGCGCGCCGGCCCCGACCGCCGCTCCGGCGCCGCGTCCGGCCCCCGCCCGCACCGCGTCGCTGCTGTCGTCGGACCTGACGTTCGAGGGCAACATCTCGGGCGCCGGCGACCTGCACATCGACGGCGCCGTTCGCGGCGATGTCCGCGTCGGGAAGCTGATCGTCGGTGAGACAGGCAATGTCGAAGGTTCGGTCCTGGCCGATTACGTCGAAGTGCGCGGCCGTGTGGTTGGCGCGGTCGGCGGCAAGCAGGTCAAGCTGATGGGCACCGCCTATGTCGACGGCGACATCACCCACGAACAGCTCTCGATCGATGTCGGGGCCTACTTCCAGGGCCGCTGTCTGCAGGGCCGCAAGCAGGAGAACACCTCGGCTCCGGTCGGCTTCTCCCAACCCCACCACAATGCCCCGGCGCCCGCGCCGCAGCCGGTTCCTGCGCCCGCCGCAGCCCAGGCCGACAGCGCCCAGCTCATCTCGCTGAAGCCCGGCGCCTGAAGACGTTCTGCATTAGCGTGCTGACGGCAAAGGGGACCCGTACGGGTCCCCTTTTTCGTGGCCCCTTCTCG
>JANNVY010000082.1:0-2226 GCA_031408375.1 Pseudomonadota bacterium
GGCGCGGATTGGGAGCAAAGTTGAAGTCATAGAGTTTCATCACGCCCTCGTTCGGATGCTCACTGGCCAAAGATCCACGGCGGCATGCAGCCGACGACGGCGGCGGTCATGCAGGTGGCCAGGAAGCCCGCGATCAGCGCCTTCCAGACCATCCCCATCACCTCGGCGCGGCGCTCGGGCATGAGGATCGAGAAGCCGGTGACCGTAATGCCCACCGAAGCGATGTTGGCGAAACCGCACAGGGCATAGGTCATGAGCATGCGCGAGCGTTCCGACAGGTCGGCGTCGGGGACGTTGCCCAGCTCGATGAAGGCCACGAATTCGGTCAGCACCAGCTTCTTGCCCAGCAGCCAGCCGCCCGTCTGGGCCTCGCTCCAGGGCACGCCCACCAGCCAGGCCAGGGGCGCGAATACATAGCCGAGACCGCGCTCGATGGTGATCGCGCCGTCCCACCAGAACCCGCTCAGCATCAGGTTGCCCAGCGCCACCAGGGCGACGAACACGATCAGGACGGCGGAAATGTTCAGCACCACCATAAGGCCGTCGGAGGTGCCCTTCACGATGGCGTCGATCGAGGAGTCGTAGCGGAGCTCTGATTCTGTTCCTGCGTAGGCGCCGCCCTGTCCCGGCTTCTCCGGCACCATGATGCGCGCGAGCAAGACGCCGGCCGGCGCCGAGATGATCGAGGCGGCCAGCACGTGGCCGGCGGCGTTCGACAGGGTGTCCTTCAGGATCGCGGCATAGGCCACCATGGTCGAGCCCGCGACTGTCGCCAGACCCACCACCATCATCAGGAACAGCTCCGAGCGCGAGAGCTTGTCGAGGTAGGCGCGGATGACGATGGGGCTTTCGATCATCCCCAGGACGATGTTGGCGGCCACCGCCAACGCCGAAGCGCCGCCCAGGCCCATGGTCTTCTCGAACAGGAAGCCGAACCCCTGAGTGATCCACTTCAGGATCTTCCAGTGCCACAGCAGCGCCGACAGGGCCGAGATCACCAGGATCAGCGGCAGGACCTCGAAGGCGAAGACGAACGGCGGGGACTCGCCGGCCAGCTGGTAGGGCTGAGGGCCGCCGCCCAGGTAGCCGAAGATGAACTGGGTTCCGGTGCGGGTGGCGGCAGCGAGGGCGTCGACGCCCTGGTTCACCCCGTCCAGCACCGCCTGCGACTGCGGGAAGCCGAATAGCAGCAGGACAAGGCCCGCCTGGACTACAAGAGCCCCGAGCATCAGCTTCCAAGGAAAGCGCTTCTTGTCCTCGGACAGGCCCCAGCAGACGGCGATCACGAACGCGATCCCCAGCAGGCTCTGGGCGTTCTCCCAGCCGTACATGCGCTACCCCGCGATTCCCCTAAGCCCTTCAAACGACACGCGAGGGGCGTGCGCAAGCGCGCGGAAATCGCTAGAGACAATCATGAACCGGCGGCGGGGGCCGCAAAGTCCATTGGAGCAGGGATTTAATGGCGACTGAAAGCGGCAGCCTACAGCTTACGACCGAACAACTTTTGTCCGTCGCCCAGACGGCCGAGTCCGCCGGCGATATGGATCGCGCGCTCGGCTTCTATCGCGCGCTCACCGAAATCGACCCCAAGAACCCGCTCTGGCCCTTCAACGCCATCCGGCTGCTGCGCAACGCGGGCCGCGAGCCCGAGGCCGTCGAGGCCCTGGGCCAGGCGCTGAAGAAATGGCCCCGCGCCCAGTCGCGGCCCGAACTTGCCGCCCTGGTGCCCGAGTTGAACCCTGGCGCCGAGGAAATCCGCAACGCGCTGGGCGAAGACTGCCCGCCCGACGAGGATCTCAAGCGCGCCCTGGTCGAGGACGACGGCAAGACCGACCTGATCGTGACCCGTGGCGGCCGCAAATCTGCGGTGATTGTCTTCACCGGCCTGGCGGACCGTATGGTCATGCCGCTGCCCCTGTTCGACCGCTACCTGGCTGAGCTGGACCTGTCGGCCATCTACGTCCGCGACCGCAAGCGCATCGGCTACTTCAGCGGAGTCACATCGCTGGGCGGCAGCTACGACAACACCCTGACCGCGTTCAAGGAGCTGCTGGTAGATATGGGGGCCTTGACGGTCCACACGATCGGCAACTCGGCAGGCGGGATGGCGGCGGTGTCCTACGGTCTCGATCTGAAGGCCAAAACCGTGCTGGGCTTCTCTGCTCCGGTCGCCCTTCTCGAAACGACCCTCGGCGTCGACCGTCGCACCGATCTCTTCGCCCGGCG
>JANNVY010000083.1:0-2230 GCA_031408375.1 Pseudomonadota bacterium
CATGCCGCCGGCGCCAACGGCCACCTGACCAAGCCCCTGTCGGCCGGAGCCTTGCTCGACATCATCGCGCTGATACGCGACGCCGCCCACGGCGACGAGGCTGGCGAAGACGCCGCTGCCGTGGTGGCCTAGAAGCTCGGCCCGGCCCACCTTTCTCCCTGTTTTCCCTGTTCTCCCTGTTCCCCAAACAGGTCAGGCTCGCAATCGGCGGCGACGTCCCACGCCAAACCCTTGCCTGCATCGGCCTTGCCGCGGCCCCGTCGGCGAACCCCGGCGCGATAACAGGGAAAACCGGGCGCCGAGAACAGGGAGACGTCACACGCCGAACAGGGAAAACGTGCCGTTGGAACAGGGAGCATCTCCACCCCGGCGACGCACCCATTGCCAAACTGCAGGGCGTCACGGACCGGGGTTCACCGACGACCGGACCGTACCCCCCGTGTCCGCTCTCGGTCGCCCCCGGAAGGCCGCGCGGTTGCAGCGCGCGGTTCCGGGTCGCGGTTCCTGGGCGCGGCGGAATCCGGCGGGTTCGCAAAAGCGTCGGTTGATCCGGGGGCCAAGGTCAAGCGGGTCCCCGCGCCGTCCAGCAAAGGGCGCCCGGTCCACCGGGAGGATCGCGGGACCGGACGCCCCCAGGGGCCGATAGCCTGCGAGCCGGCAGACTCAGGCCGGCGACGCTTGCGGCTAGTTTGAGATCCTCAGCTTCATGATGTCCTGTGCGATCGATCGGAAGGCGTCCTTGAGCGCGGTGCCGGTCGAGGGCTGGTAGACGTGCTCGGAACTGGTCGCGCAGTTGTTGACCAGGTTCTGAACGCTGGTGCTCGATCCGATGTCGAAGCCGACTGTATAGACGATGATGCCCTTGGCCTTCATGGCGCTGCACAGGGCGAGCGCCTGGGTGAAACTCGATCCATTGGTCGCATTGCAGTTGATCCGGTTCGAGCTCGAGCCGTATCCCGCGTCATTGGCAATGACGCCATTGCAGTAGTTCGTGTTGAACTCGCCGTCGGTCATGATGATCGCGACCTTGAGCAGTTCGTCCGTCCCATAGGCCGCCGGACGGTTCTCTGCGGCAGGCCAAAGCGAACCCCAGCTTGGCGACAGCATGTACCAGCCCCAGGCGATGCCAATCTGGCCGGCCGTCGAACCCGAGGCGCTGAGGCTTGTGATCAGGGCCTTGAGGCTGGTCTTGTTCGAACTCAGCGGCATGAAGCTGGCGGTGATGCACGGATTGCCCGTGTCGGGATAGTTGCGGCCGACGAGCGCGGTGGAGGGTGCAACGTCGGTGTAGGCATTGGCGCCCGTCCGCTCGGTGACGCAGCTGGAGTATTCCTGAACCCGGGCCGACCCGTCGGCGGCGGTGAAGCCGTAGTACCGGCAACCGGCATTGGCGCAGAACACCTTACCGCCGGAGCCGGAGAAGTTGGAGAATTTGGTCCCGTTAACGCCAGACAGGGTGATGGTGTTCGTGGTCCTGGCGGAGATCGTATAGACGTTGCCGTTCAGCTGGGTCATGCCCGACACGCCGGTGATGTAGATCTTGTCACCGACAACGCGGCCATGAGCATTGGCGGTGACCACCACCGGATTGGCCTTGGTGGCGCCGGTGATGTTGGCCGAATTGACGTCGATGGCGCCGCGCGCGGTCGCCGCGTAGGTCCCGGCGTTCACGCCTTGGGAATAGGGCACGATGGCGACCTTGGTGTAGTGCGGCGTCTGGACCGGTTGGACGATGAGGTCGATCAGGTCGTTGGCGGCGGTCTTCAGGTCGGTAATCCTGGTTCCTGACATCGAGCCGGTGGTGTCCAGAACCAGCGCGACCTCGAGGCTCTTGGACGAGCGCTTCACCTCGGAAGTGGCGGAAACGTCGATCGGACCACCGATGAACATGTTGGCGACCAGAGGCGTGACCTGGGCATGGATGACGCCGTTGACGGTGCCGTCGCCGGCCAGGGTGAAGGTCGCCGTGCCCAGACTGACATCGGGGAACGACTGCATGTTGGCCGCCAGCACATTGTTGCCGATGGTCTGGATGGCTGCGGTGGTGGTGGCCGACTGGTTACGGGCCGCGGCCAGGGACGCCGCGTCGATGGCGTCCTGCAGCGCGGCCTTCACGGTGGATGCGCGGTGGAAATCGATCGCGGTCAACGTCAGCAGCGACAGCGGGATGAAGGAAAGGCCAAAGATCAGGGCCACGCCGCCCGACCGGGAAAGCGTGAAGCGCTTCCCG
>JANNVY010000084.1:0-2583 GCA_031408375.1 Pseudomonadota bacterium
TGAGGAAGAAGGAGCGCAGCTTCTCCTTGATCGCCGGGTCCAGGTCCTTGCGCCAGACGATCGGATCCTCGGGCAGGCGCGGCGAGGTCCAGATCACCCGGATGCGGTTGCGCACGGTGGGCTTGTTCTCGGCGGTGATGCGCAGCGCCGTGGAGTTGTTGGTGGCCACATCGATGACGCCGTTGGCCACGGCCTGCAGGTTGGCCTCGTGGCTGGCGGATCGCACCGTCTTGAAGCATCGATCCGGATCGATGTTGCGCGGTCCGAACAGGAAGGTCATGGGCGCCAGCGTTCCCGACGTCGACTTGGGGTCGCCCATGCTCATGGACAGGGTTCGGTCGCAGCGCAGGACGTCCTCAAGCGTCGTGGTCGAGGATGCCGGCACAATGAGGTTCGAGAAGTAGCCGTCGACGCAGGACGGGTCCGACGAACGCACGAAGACCTCGCCCTCGGCGCGGCGCACGGCCTCCAGGCCCGACTGGTTGGAGAACCAGCCCAGGTCGATCTGTTTGGCGCCAAGCGCGGTGACCAGGGCGAAGTAGTTCGGCGCGTAGAAGGCGCGGATCTTCAGGCCGGTCTGTTTGCGCATGTCCTCCAGGAAGGGCTGCCAAAGCACCTCCTGGTTCTGCGAGTTCTCGGTCGACAGGATGGAGAAGACGATCTCGCGATCGGCGGACTCCGTCGGGCCGCAGCCGGCGAGCGCCAGGGCCGCGCCGGCGGTTCCCAGGAATGTGCGGCGGGCGACCAGGTTCGCGGGACTCATGCGGGAGCTCCTTCCCAGAACACTTCTTCGATCTCGGGGCCGTAGATCTCGATCAGCTTGGCCTTGCCCAGGCCGCTGGAGGGCCCATCGTAAACGATCTTGCCGGCCTGCAGGGCCACGACCCGGTTGCAGTAGCGCAGCGCGTAATCGACCTGGTGCAGGGTCACGAGCACGGCGACGCCGTCGCGCTTGTTCAGCTCGACCAACTGCTCCATGACCCGGCGCGCCGACACGGGGTCCAGCGAGGCTACGGGTTCGTCGGCCAGCACGGCCTCGGCGCCCTGGACGATGGCGCGGGCGATGGCGCCGCGCTGCTGTTGGCCGCCCGACAGGGTGTTGGCCCGTTGCGCCGCATATTCGGAGACGCCGACCCGGTGCAGCGCCGCCATGGCCGTGGCCTTGTCTTCCTTCGACCAGCGCCCGAAGACCCCCGGCCAGAAGCCGATGCGGCCGAGCGCCCCCAGCATGACGTTTGAGAACAGGGACAGGCGACCGACCAGGTTGAACTGCTGGGCCACGAAGCCGACCTTGGCGCGGGCCTTGCGCACGTCGCCGGTCAACCGGCCGTGGCGGGCGACCGGAATGCCGAAGACGTCGATCTCGCCCTTGCCGCGATCGATGGTCTGAAGACCCGTGATCGAGCGCAGCAGGGTGGACTTGCCGGACCCCGAGGGGCCGATCAGGGCGACCATCTCGCCCGGTGCGACATCAAGGCTAACGCCATCCAGAGCCCGGCGTTTGCCGAACGTCTTGGAGATGGCGCGCACGGAAGCGGCGGCGTTAGCAACCACGCGGATTTCCCCTTCTACCCCAACCTTGGCGGCCTACCGTCGAATGGCGGGCGGGCGCGAAGGTTTTATGACGCGACGCGCGGGGAAAAGCCACGGCTGCGTTGAGGGGGCGCCTGCGCCGGCTGGTCGCGGGTTTATTGGAAGAAAAAACCTTTACATCCGGGGTCGCGGGCCTTATCTGCCCCGTTCCGGCGGACCCCGGGACGTCCGAAACGCTGCTAACGCCGGTCTGGGTCAACAAATCGTAGGGGGTTTCGTGAGTGACTACTCACCATTCATCCCTGGACCTGGTCCGAGCGCGGTCTCCGGAACGCCCTGTCGCACTTGTGCGGCCGGACGCGGTGAGCGTAGCGGCGAAGTGGTTCCAGGCTAATCTAAAAGGCGACGTTTTTTACGCCGTGAAGGCCAACCCGTCTCCCTGGGTCATCGAGACCCTGGGGAACGCGGGCATGACGTCTTTCGACGTGGCGTCGATCCCCGAGATCGAGCTGGTGCGTTCAATCGCGCCAACGGCTCGGCTCGCCTTCATGCACCCGGTCAAAAGCCGCGCGGCGATTACCGCTGCGTACTTTGATCATGGGGTTCGCACCTTTGCGCTCGATACGCACGAGGAGCTCGAGAAGATTCTCGACGCCACGGGCCGGGCCAAGGACCTGAACCTGATCGTGCGCATGGCGGTCTCCGCCGAGGGCGCGGCCTACAGCCTGTCGGGCAAGTTCGGCGTTCCCGCCGAGCAGGCTCCGTCCTTGCTGCTGGCCGCCCGTCAGGCGACCGACGAGTTGATGGGCATCTCCTTCCACGTGGGTTCGCAGTGCATGCGGCCGACCGCCTATCAGGCGGCGATGGCCCAATGTTCGCGTGCGCTCGTCCGCGCCGGCGTCTTCGCCGACGTGGTCGATGTGGGCGGCGGCTTCCCCTCGATCTACCCGGGCATGCATCCGGCCGACATGAGCGAGTACATCGACGCCATCCATCGCGGCTTCGCCGAGATGATGGTGCACGAGACCACCGAGCTGTGGGCCGAACCCG
>JANNVY010000085.1:0-1618 GCA_031408375.1 Pseudomonadota bacterium
CTTGGCGATCACGTTCTTCATGTCCCAGGGCGCCAGGAACTGGCCCTTCTTGACGTTGATCGCCTTGCCCGTCTGGGCGGCGGCGATCAGCAGGTCGGTCTGACGGCAGAGGAAGGCGGGAATCTGCAGGACGTCCACGGCGGTCGCGGCGATGCGCGCCTGTTCGATGTCGTGCACGTCGGTCAGGACCGGCAGGCCGGTGACCTCGCGGATTTCGGCGAAGATCGGCAGCGAGCCTTCCAGCCCCAGGCCGCGCTGGGCGTTGGCCGAGGTGCGGTTGGCCTTGTCGAAGGACGTCTTGTAGATCAGGCCGATGCCGAGCCGGTCTGCGATCTCCTTCAGCTGGTGGGCCGTCTCCAGCGCATGCTGGCGGCTTTCGAGCTGGCAGGGGCCGGCGATGAAGGCGAGCCGGTTGGCGCCGCCGATGACGACGGGCCTGCCGGTCGGCGTGTTCAATTCGATGACGGCGTTGGGCTTGCTCAAGGGTCTGTCCCGGGAAATGAGGCCTGATCCGGCCCGGTCGGTCGGGCGTAGAGGTGGCGTGTCCGTGGTTATGTCACAAGAGGGCTATCCAGCGTATGGTCGGAGTTAGGCCGGGTCCGGTCATCGTGTGGTTCCGGCGCGACCTGCGGCTGGCCGACAACCCTGCCCTGGACTGGGCCCTCGATTGGGCCTTGGCCTCGGCCCGGCCGATCCTTTCGGTCTACATCCACGACGAGGCGCTCGAGGACCGGCCCCTGGGCGGGGCTTCGCGCTGGTGGCTGGACAAGTCGTTACGGGCGCTGGCCACTTCTCTGGAGGCGCGAGGGTCGCGGCTGGTCCTGCGCGCGGGCCCGGCGGCACGGGTGCTTAAGGCCCTGGCGGATGAAACCGGCGCGGGCGCCCTCGCCTTCAATCGCCTGCACGATCCCGGGGCGTCGCAGCGGGAGCAGGCCGTACGGGCCGCCCTGCCGGGCCTTGAGGTTGCAGACTTCCCTGCGAGCTGGCTGGCGGAGCCCGGCACGGTGCTGACCGGCTCGGGCGGGCCCTACAAGGTGTTCACCCCGTTCGGCCGCGCCCTGCGCGCCAATCTGAACCTGCCGCTGTTGTCGTCGCCGCCGGACCAGATCCCTTCGCCCGGCATCTGGCCCTCAAACGAGCGCATCGATGCCTGGAGCCTGCATCCCGCCAAGCCCGACTGGTCCGCCGGGTTCGCGGACTGGACCCCCGGCGAGGACGGCGCGCGGGGGCGACTGATCGACTTCGTGGATACGGGGCTGGGTGACTATGTCCGCGGTCGTGACGCGCCGGGTCTTAAGGACGGCACCAGCAGTATCTCGCCACACCTGCGCTTCGGAGAAATTGCGCCGTGGCGGCTGGCCATCGCGGTGCAGGAAGCCGCGCGGCGCAATCCGGGCTTCGACACGGCGGCGGACAAGTTCACAGGCGAGCTGGCCTGGCGCGACTTTGGCGCCCACCTGCTGTTCCACTTCCCGACCATGCCCAGGGCCAACATGCGCCCCGAATTCGATCGCATGGTCTGGCGCGACGACCCGGAAGGATTCGACGCCTGGACGAAGGGCGAGACCGGCTTCCCCATCGTCGACGCCGGGATGCGCCAGCTGTGGACCACGGGCTG
>JANNVY010000086.1:0-4482 GCA_031408375.1 Pseudomonadota bacterium
CTGCAAAGCCTGCGCGACCGTCTGGGTGGCCCAGCAGGAGGGAGCGGCCTGATGCCCCAGCTCCTGCTCGAACTGTTCAGTGAAGAGATCCCCGCCCGCATGCAGGCGCAGGCCGCCCGCGACCTTGAGCGGATGGTCGGCGAGCGGCTGAAGGACGCCGGACTGGCGACCACGGGCATGCAGGCCTTCGCGGGTCCTCGCCGCCTGGCGCTGGTGGTCGACGGCCTGTCTGTCGCTCAGGAGGACCGCGCCGAGGAACGCAAGGGTCCCAAGGCGTCCGCCCCGGACCAAGCGATCGAAGGCTTCCTGCGCTCCACCGGCCTGTCGCGTGATCAACTTGAAGAACGCGACGGCGTCCTGTTCGCGAAGATCGACAGGAAAGGCCGACAGACCTCGGAGATCATTGCGGAAACAGTGGACAGCGTTGTCCGAAATTTCCCCTGGCCCAAGTCCATGACCTGGGGGCGCGGAACCCTGCGCTGGGTGCGACCGCTGCAATCGATCCTTTGCGTCTTCGACGGCAAGGTCGTGGCTTTCGACATCGACGGGGTCGTGGCGGGTGACCGGACCCACGGCCACCGCTTCATGGGGTCAGGCAAGCCGATCCATGCGACCAGCCTCGAGGCCTACCAAAAGGGCCTCGCCGACAACTCCGTCGTGCTTGACGCCGCCGACCGCAAGGCGGCGATCCTGGAGAAGGCCCACAGCCTCTGCGCCGCCCACGGCCTGGCGCTGGTGGACGACATCGGCCTACTGGACGAGGTCGCGGGCCTGGCCGAATGGCCGGTCCCGATCCTGGGAGACATGGATCCCGACTTCCTCGACCTGCCCGCCGAAGTGATCCGCACCTCGATGCGCACGCACCAGAAATACTTCGCCGTTTCAGACCCCAAGACCGGAAAGCTGGCCCCGAACTTCATCACCGTGGCCAATATCGAAGCCATCGACGGCGGCAAGGCCGTGGCCGCCGGCAACGCCAGGGTGCTGTCCGCCCGCCTGAACGACGCCCGCTTCTTCTGGGACCACGACCGCGAGGCGTCCGAGCCCGGCGGCAACTTCGACCGCTGGATGCACAAGCTGGACGGCGTCACCTTCCACGCCAAACTCGGAACCATGGCCCAGCGGGTCGAGCGCATCGTCGCCCTGGCCGCCGCCATCGCGCCGCTGGTGGGCGCCGACCCCGACAAGACCGCCCAGGCCGCGCGTCTGGCCAAGGCGGACCTCGCGTCGGGCATGGTCGGCGAGTTCCCGGAGCTTCAGGGCGTCATGGGCGGCTACTACGCCCGCGAGGCCAAGTTGGACGGCGAGATCGCCGACGCCATCCGCGACCACTACCGCCCTCAGGGGCCGGGCGACGCCGTGCCGACCGGCGCTGTCTCAGTCGCCGTCGCCCTGGCCGACAAGATCGACACCCTGGCCGGCTTCTTCGCCATCGACGCGAAGCCAACCGGTTCAAGAGATCCCTTTGCCTTGCGCCGCGCTGCGCTCGGGGTGATCCGCATCATCCTCGACAGCGGATTGCGTCTACCGCTGCTGAAGCTGCTGGTCGCCGCAAACCAGGCGTTTCCGCACAAGCGTGGGACTGCCATCGAACTGGAGCTCGTGCTTCAGGACGGCCACCCTTCCGACATTCCGCACGCCAAGTTGGATGGCCGCCCGACACCCGCCAACGGCCCGGACGACCACGTCCACGACCTTCTGGCCTTCTTCGCCGACCGCCTGAAGGTGCTGTTGCGCGATCAGGGCCGGCGCCACGACCTGGTCGACGCGGTCTTCGCGCTGGGCGACGACGACCTGACACGCATTGTCGCCCGGGTGGAGGCGCTGGACGCCTTCCTCGCCGCCGAGGACGGGACCAACCTGCTGCAGGGCTACCGGCGCGCCGGAAACATCCTTAAGGCTGAGGAGAAGAAGGGGGCGCTGCCGACGGGCCAGGCGGTGGTCCACAAGGGGGCTCCCGCGGAGGAGACGGTTCTGGTCGCCGCCGTGGCCGAAGCCGGACCGACGGTCGAGAAAGCGCTGGCCGCCGAGGACTTCACCGCCGCCATGAAGGCGCTCGCCTCCCTGCGCGGGCCGGTCGACGCCTTCTTCGAGGGCGTACTGGTCAATTCCGACGTCGCCGCTGAACGGGACAACCGCCTGCGCCTGCTGGGCCAGGTGCGCGACCTGATGGGCCAGGTGGCGGACTTCTCTCTGATCACGGGTTGAGATGACCAAGCAGGACGCGCGTTGGGTCTACGGTTTCGGCGGCGGGTCGGCTGACGGCGACGCCTCGATGAAGAACCTGCTGGGCGGCAAGGGGGCCAACCTCGCGGAGATGTCATCGCTCGGCCTACCGGTGCCGCCGGGCTTCACCATCACGACCGAAGCCTGCGTCCGATACTATGCCGACGGCAACGCCTGGCCCGAAGGCCTGGACGCCCAGGTGACGGCCGGCCTGACCAGGGTCGAAGTCATCACCGGCAAGCGTTTCGGCGACCCCGCCAATCCGCAGCTGGTCTCCGTCCGCTCCGGGGCCCGGGCCTCGATGCCGGGCATGATGGACACGGTCCTCAACCTCGGCCTGAACGACGCGACGGCGGACGGCCTGGCCGTACTTTCCGGCGATAGGCGTTTTGTATTCGATAGTTATCGCCGTTTCATCCAAATGTACTCGAATGTAGTCCTTGGTCTCGAGCACCACGCCTTCGAAGAGATCCTCGACGACTGGAAGGACCGCCTTGGCGTCACCAATGACACCGAACTGTCCGCCGGCGACTGGGAGAAGGTCGTCGCCGACTACAAGGCCGCGGTCGAGCGCGACCTTGGCCGGCCGTTCCCGCAGGACCCTGCCGAACAGCTGTGGGGGGCGATCGGCGCGGTCTTCGCCAGCTGGATGAACGACCGGGCCAAATTCTATCGCCGCATGCACGACATCCCCGAAAGCTGGGGCACGGCCGTGAACATCCAGGCGATGGTGTTCGGCAACATGGGCGAGACCTCGGCCACGGGCGTGGCCTTCACCCGCAACCCTTCGAACGGCGACGCCCGTCTCTACGGCGAGTTTCTGATCAATGCCCAGGGCGAGGACGTCGTCGCCGGCATCCGCACGCCCCAGTCCCTGACCAGGGTGGCTCGCGAGGAAATGGGCGACCGTGCGCCGTCGATGGAAGAGGCCATGCCCGTGGTCTTCGCGCAGTTCCGCGACGTGGCCGCCCGGCTGGAGGCCCACTACCGCGACATGCAGGACGTGGAGTTCACCGTCGAGAACGGTCAGCTCTGGATGCTGCAGACCCGCAACGGCAAGCGCACCGCCAAGGCGGCGCTGAAGATCGCCGTCGACCTGGCCGCCGAGGGCAAGATCAGCCGCGAGGAAGCCATACTGCGCGTCGAGCCCGCCTCACTGGACCAGCTGCTGCACCCAACGATCGACCCCGACGCCACGCGCGACGTGGTCGGCGCAGGCCTGCCCGCCAGTCCGGGCGCAGCGACCGGCAGGGTCGTGTTCAATTCGGACGAGGCCGAGCGCCTGGTCGGGCAGGGCGAGGCGGTCATTCTGGTGCGCGAAGAAACCAGCCCTGAAGACATCCATGGCATGCACGCGGCGCGCGGCATCGTCACCTGCCGCGGCGGCATGACCAGCCACGCGGCCGTGGTCGCCCGCGGTATGGGCAGACCCTGCGTCTCGGGAGCCGGCGAGATTCACATCGACGCCGCCAAGAGCTCGTTCACGGCCCGCGGCCGCACCTTCAAGGCCGGTGAGGTCATCACCATCGACGGCTCCCGGGGCGAGGTCCTGGCCGGGAAGATGAAGATGGTCGAACCCGAATTGTCGGGCGATTTCGAACAGTTGATGAGCTGGGCTGATGCGGCGCGTCGGCTCAAGGTGCGCGCCAACGCGGAGACGCCGCTAGACGCCCGCACGGCCCGGGGCTTCGGCGCCGAGGGCATCGGCCTTTGCCGCACCGAGCACATGTTCTTCGACGCCGACCGCATCGCCGCCGTGCGCGAGATGATCCTGGCCGATGACGAGGCCGGCCGCCGTGCGGCGCTGGCCAAGATCCTGCCCATGCAGCGAGCCGACTTCATCGAGCTGTTCGCCATCATGGACGGCCTGCCGGTGACGGTGCGCCTGCTGGACCCGCCGCTGCACGAGTTCCTGCCCCATACCGAGGAGGACGTTCGCGCCGTGGCCGCCGCCACCGGCCTGTCAGCTGACAAGCTGATGCAGCGCGCCCGCGAGCTGCACGAGGTGAACCCCATGCTGGGCTGGCGCGGCTGCCGGCTGGGGATCAGCTTCCCCGAGATCTACGAAATGCAGGTTCGCGCCATCTGCGAGGCGGTCGTCGAGGCCAAGCGCAGCGGCGGCGACGTCCTGCCCGAGATCATGCACCCGCTGGTCTCAAAGGCGGAAGAAATGAAGTTTCTCCGTGAATTGACTGATCGTGTCGCCAAACAGGTGCAGGAAGAAACCGGCCAGGACTTCGCCAGCGTATCGGCCGA
>JANNVY010000087.1:0-2497 GCA_031408375.1 Pseudomonadota bacterium
CAGCATCACCGCGCCGTTCGATCCGCGCGAGACGGTGAGTGCCATGACTCACGATGACTCTGGCGCCTGCTGCGAGAGCAAGGTCAACGCTGCGCTCGAGCCGAGCCGTTGGCAGATAGGTCGCTGCATCGGTGACATGAAACCCGACGATGAGAATGTCGGCCGAGGCTTTCGCGTTCGTCAGGGTGGCCAGCAGATCGGCTGGCTCGCCATCATACGTGAACTGAATCATGCCGTTCTTTTCGGC
The DNA here is from genome assembly GCA_031408375.1 of Pseudomonadota bacterium. GTDB lineage: Bacteria > Pseudomonadota > Alphaproteobacteria > Caulobacterales > Caulobacteraceae > JAEZEZ01. The sequence continues at coordinate 248 of JANNVY010000087.1, forward strand.
AACCGGGCGGGTACCGAGCACTGTGGCACCCTCAAGTGCTGCAATCTCATCGGCAGCAATTGCCTCAAAGCCAGGCTGGGTTTGAGCTTTCTACGCCCAGCCGGAGACAAGTTGCCGTTGGACTGACAGCACTCTAACGCGCCTCGCCCCGGCGAGCGGGATCGGACGGGTAGACGCCCAGAATCTCGAACGTCGAGGAGAAGAACTGGACCTCCTCGAAGGCGCGGGCGGCGGCGGGATCGTCGGGGCGGCCTTCCACCTCGCAATAGAATACGGTCGAGGAGAAGCCGCCGTCTTCGGTGTAGCTCTCCAGCTTGGTCATGTTCAGCCCGCCGGTCGCGAATCCGCCCAGCGCCTTGTAGAGCGAGGCCGGCTGGTTCTTCACTCGGAAGACGAAGCTGGTCATGCAGGCGGCTCCCGGCGCCGGGGGGCGGGGCTCGGCCTCGGCGGTCAGCACCAGGAAACGGGTAGTGTTGCCGTGGGCGTCCTCGACATCCTTCTGCAGGATAGTCAGGCCGTAGAGCTCGGCCGCGATGGCCGAGGCGACGGCCGCGCGGGTGGAGTCAGGCTCTTCCGCCAGTGCCTTGGCGGCGCCGGCGGTGTCAGCCACCACTTCGGCCTTCAGCCCCAGCTTTCGCAGCGTCAGCCGGCACTGCAGCAAGGCCATGGGGTGGGAGGCGGCGACCGTCACGTCCTGGAGCTTCGTCCCGGCGTTGGCCATCAGCTGCATGCGGATGGGCAGGAAATGCTCGCCGACGATCTTCAGCCCGGACTTGGGCAGCAGGTGGTGAACGTCCGACACCCGGCCGGCGACCGAGTTTTCGACCGGGATCATGGCCAGGGCGCAGCGGCCCGACTGCACCGCCTCGAAGGCGTCCTCGAAGGTCGGGCAGGCTTCCGGCCGGTGGCTGGGGAACCAGGTGCGGCAGGCCTCATGGCTGAAGGCGCCGGGCTCGCCCTGGTAGGCGATGGAGGGGACGCTGCTCATGACAAGGTTCTCGCGTAGGCGCGGGCGGCTTCGAGATCGCCGGGATTGTCCACCGACAGGGGCGGGGCATCGACCACCGCCGCCCAGATATCGACCCCCAGCTCAAGCGCGCGGAGCTGTTCCAGCTTCTCGCGTTGCTCCAGCGGGCTGGGCGGGGCAGCCATCGCCTCCAGACCGCCACGCCGATAGCCGTAGAGGCCGATGTGGCGCCAGACCGGGCCGTCGCCGTAGAGCGTCGAGCGGGTGAAGTAGAGGCACCGTCCCTGGCCGCCGCGGCCGAGCGCCACGATGGCCTTGACCACATCAGGGTTGGTGCGGTCCGCGGGCGAGCCTTCCGGAGCGATCAGGGTGCCCATCTGCAGGTCGGGCCGGGCCGCGAACAGCTGCGTCGCCGCCGTCAGGATCGAGGGCCGCACGAACGGCATGTCGCCCTGCAGGTTGATGATCACGTCGTGGATCTGGTCCGGATCGTAGATATTGAGCGCCGCCCGGACCCGGTCGGTGCCCGAAGGCAGGTCCGGATCGGTGAGAATCGCATTGCCCCCGGCGGCCTCGACCGCGTCCACAATCGCCTGGTCCCCTGCCGCGACCACCACCGGACCGATGTCCGCGGCCCGCGCCTGACGCATGGCGCGCACGATCATCGGGACCCCGCCGATGTCGGCTAAAGGCTTGTCCGGAAGGCGGGTGGCGGCCATCCGGGCGGGGATGATGACAATCGGGTTCACTTCGGAGCTTCTGCCATGTTGCGCGGGCGGCGGTAGCGTGTAAGAGAGCCGGGCGCAAGAAACCGGCTCCAAGGGCTTACGAAAACGGCATGAGCGGCGACCTCAACTGGAACAAGATCTTCGGCGCGGCCCTGGCGACAGGGCTGGTCATTCTGGGGGTGCGTGAGGTTTCGACCCGCATGTTCACCGCCGAACCGCCGGAGAAGATGGGCTATAACATCGAAGTGGCCGACGAGGGCGCGGGCGACGGCCCGGTCGCCCCGCAGCTGCCGCCCGACTGGGGCGTGGTGCTGGCCTCGGCCGATCTCGCAGCGGGAGAGAACCAGTTCAAGAAGTGCGCCTCGTGCCACAAGCTGGACGCCAACGGCATCGGCCCGGGCCTGATGGGCATCGTCGGCCGGCCGGTCGCCAGCCACGCGGGCTTCGCCTATTCGGAGGCCATGGTCGGCCAACAGGCTGAGGCGCCCAACTGGACCTATGACGCGCTGGATCACTTCCTGGCTGGTCCGGCCAAGGCCGTCCCGGGCACCAAGA
>JANNVY010000088.1:0-2591 GCA_031408375.1 Pseudomonadota bacterium
CCATGACGGCGGAAGGCGCGCGGCGGATTTTCGCGTCCTTCGAGATCTTCCAGCGCGTGGCCTATGCCCACGGCATGCTGCGGCTGACCAGGTTCCCCGTGAACCTGTTGCCGGGGACCGGGCGGGCGCGGAAGGCGGCCAGGGAAATCCGCGACGTCTTGAAGGGTCCGATCGACCGGCGCCTGGCCCTGCTGGCGCGGGGCGAGACGCCGCCCAGCGACATCCTGCACAGCCTGATGACCACGCCCGATCCCGTCAGCGGAACCTGTTTCGATCCGGACGAACTGCTGGACCAGGTGTCGATGCTGTTTCTGGCCGGGCACGAGACCTCAGCCAGCGGCCTGGCCTGGACCTTCTACCTGATCGCCAACTGCCCCCACATCCAGGACCGGATGCGCGCCGAAGCTGACGCGGTGCTGGGCGAGCGGGCGCCTGAGTTCAGCGACATGAAGAAGCTGGAACTGACCCGCGACACCTTCCGCGAAGGCCTGCGGCTCTATCCGCCCGTGCCGTTCGTGGGTCGCGACGCGACCCGCGACGAGACGATGAAGACCCGCAAGGTCAAGGCAGGCGACGTGGTCTTCGTGGCGCCCTGGTTGATGCATCGCCACCAGGTGCTGTGGGACCGGCCCGACGAGTTCGACCCAGACCGGTACACCACAGAGGCGGGCCGCGAGAGCTTGCGCTGCGCCTACCTGCCGTTCTCCATGGGGCCGCGGGTCTGCCCTGGCGCCGCCTTCGCCCTCCAGGAGGCGACGATTCTGCTGGCCGAGTTCGTGCGGAAGTTCCGTATCTCGCCGACCCCCGGCCACGAACCCGACCCCATCGCGCGCCTGACCCTGCGGTCGTCAAACGGCGTGCCCCTGATCGTCGAGAACCGCTGACGGGGCCGGTATCGCGGCGCGCAGAACCTGCTTAAGGTCCCAGCCAAACAACAACACCAAGTCCGGGGGGATAGCCGATGGCGTTCTGGAACCGCCGCAAGCCGATCGACAACGAAGAGCCGCTGGAGGACCACCATGTCCTGAAGCGCACGCTCAGCTGGCCGCACCTGATGGCCATGGGCATCGGGGCCATCATCGGCACCGGCATCTTCGCCCTGATCGGGGTCGGCGCCGGCATGGCCGGTCCCTCGGTGGTGGTGTCCTTCGCGATCGTCGGCGTGGTCTGCGCCTGCGCCGCCATGGCCTACGCCGAGATGTCGACCATGATCCCGGCCTCGGGCTCGGCCTATACCTACACCTATGCGGTGCTTGGCGAGTTCCTGGCCTGGGTGGTCGGTTGGTGCCTGATCCTTGAATACTCACTGGTGGTCTCAGCCGTCGCGGTCGGCTGGTCCGGCTATGCGGTGGGCTTTTTGACGGGCCTCGACATCGTGCTGCCCACGGCGATGACGGTCGGCCCCCACGTGGACGGCGGGTTCGTCAACGCCCCGGCCATCTTCATCATCATGGTGGTGGCGGGCCTGCTGATGCTGGGCACGCGTGAGAGCGCGCGCATCAACACCGTGCTGGTGCTGATCAAGCTGGCGGCGCTGGGCCTGTTCGTGGCCGTGGCCTGGCCGGCCTTCGACGCAGCCAATTTCGAGCCATTCGCCCCCTTCGGATACGGCAAGACCCAGGTCGGGGACGTCGACAAGGGGATGATCGCGGCCGCCTCGATCATCTTCTTCGCCTTCTACGGCTTCGACGCCATCTCGACTGCGGCCGAGGAGGCCAAGGACCCGGGTAAGGACCTGTCGATCGGCATCATCGGCTCGATGATCATCTGCACCATCATCTACATGGCCGTCGCCGCGGTTGCCGTTGGCGCCCTGCCGTTCGGCCGCTTCGCCGACAGCCCCGAGCCCCTGGCCCTGATCCTGCGCGAGATCGGCCAGGGCGACGCCGCCAAGTGGATCGCCGGCGCGGCCATCGTCGCCATGCCCACGGTGCTGCTGGCCTTCCTCTACGGCCAGAGCCGGATATTCTTCGTCATGGCCCGCGACGGCCTGCTGCCGCGCGCGCTCAGCCGCGTGAACCCCAAGACCGGCACCCCGGTGATGATGACCCTGGTCGCGGCTGTGGTGGTCGCGGCTCTGGCGGGCGTCGCCCGCCTGGACGAGATTGCGGCGCTCGCCAACGCCGGCACCCTGGCGGCGTTCATCGCGGTGGCGGTCTGCATGCTGGTCATGCGGGTGCGCGAGCCCAATCGCCCGCGCGTGTTCAAGACCCCGTTCGGTTGGGTGGTAGGCATCGTGACGATCGTCGGCTGCGCCTACCTGTTCTGGGGCCTGCAGTGGCGCACCCAGCAGTTCTTCATGGCGTGGACCCTGGTCGGGCTGGTGGTCTATTTCGGCTACGCCATGCACGCCAGTCGGCTGAAGGGGAAGTAGGGGTCGAAAGCCCCCCAATCCCCAGACCCTTTCCGTTTCAGGCGGAACTGCCTGAAACGGACGAAAAAGGGTCTACGCCTTTGCTTGGAGCGCGTCCGGGCGGCAAAACCGGATTCACTTTCGCCTGACGTGCTCTAGTTCCGTGACGACCGCAGGGCCTTGGCCTCGTCCGGGGTCAGGCGTCGCACGGTGCGAACCGCGCAGCGTAGCGGCGGGC
>JANNVY010000089.1:0-4214 GCA_031408375.1 Pseudomonadota bacterium
GGCCGACGAACAGGATCATCGGCGTGGAGTCCTGATGGGCCGTATGCACGCCGATGGAGGCGTGGGTCGCGCCGGGTCCGCGGGTGACCATGCATATGCCCGGACGTCCGGTCAGCTTGCCGTAGGCCTCCGCCATGTTGGCCGCGCCCGCCTCGTGGCGGCAGGCGACCACCTCGATCCTGTCGCGCACGTCGTAGAGCGCATCCAGCACCGCCAGATAGCTTTCGCCCGGCACGCAGAAGACGCGGTCGACGCCGTTCAGCACCAGGGTCTCGACCAGGCGGCGGGCAGCGGTATCGGCGGGTTGATGCTTGGACAAGTCGGTCTTCCTCAGGCCTGGACGTAGGTGGTCTTCATACGGGTGTAGAATTCGCGGGCGTAGGGGCCCTGCTCGCGCGGACCGAAGGACGAGGCCTTGGTGCCGCCGAACGGCGCCTGGATGTCGACGCCTGCTGTCGGCAGGTTCACCATCACCATGCCCACGGTCATGCCCTCCTGGAACATGCGCGCGTGCTTCAATGACTGGGTGTAGACCGCCGCCGACAGGCCGAACTCGGTGTCGTTGGCGATCTCCAGCGCCTGGGCGGCGTCGTCGGCGGGGATGACGGCGGCGACGGGACCAAAGATTTCCTCGCGCGCGATGCGCATGGAATTATCGACGTCGGCGAACAGCGCCGGCTGCATGAAGTAGCCCTTGGTCGGGCGCTCCAGCCGCTCGCCGCCAGAGACCAGGCGCGCGCCCTCGGCCTTGCCGGCCTCGACGTATTCCAGGTTCTGGTTCAGCTGGGCGGATGAGACCACCGGGCCGATGTTGGTCTTGGGGTCGAGCGCGTGGCCGACGTTGATCTGGCCCAGCCGCGCGGCCAGCTTGTCGACGAATTGCTTGTAGACACCCTTGGTGACGATCAGGCGCGAGGACGCCGTGCAGCGCTGGCCGGTGGCGAAGAAGGCGCCGTTCAGCGCGCCCTCGACCGCCAGGTCCACGTCCGCGTCGTCCAGCACCACCAGCGGGTTCTTGCCACCCATCTCCAGCTGGAAGCGGCGGAAGCGCGAGGCACAGGCCTCGGCCACGCGGGCGCCGATGTTCTGCGAGCCGGTGAAGGAAATCCCGTCCACACCCTTGTGGGTCAGCATGGCCTCGCCGACCACCGAGCCACGGCCCATGACCAGGTTGAACACCCCGTCCGGCGCGCCGGCCTCCTTGATTATCTCCGCAAGCCGCCAGGCGGAAGCCGGCACCAGGTCGGCGGGCTTCATCACCACGGTGTTGCCGTAGGCCAGGGCCGGCGCCGTCTTCCAGGCCGGGATCGCGATGGGGAAGTTCCAGGGCGTGATCAGCCCCACCACCCCGATAGGCTCGCGCCAGGCCTCGACCGACACGCCCGAGCGCATCGAAGGAAGGACGTCGCCGATCGCGCGGTAGCATTCGCCGGCGTAGAATTGAAAGATCCGGGCGGCGCGTTGAACTTCGCCGACGCCCTCGGCCAGGGTCTTGCCTTCTTCGCGGGCCAGCAGCTCGCCGATGTCGGCGGAGCGGGCCATCAGCAGGTCGTGGACCTTGTGCAGCAGGTCGCCGCGCACCTGGGCGTTGGACTTGCTCCAGCCCGGCAGGGCCGCGCGGGCGGCGGCCACGGCGGCGTCGACATCGGCGGCCGAGCCCTGGCTGAATTCGCCCACGACCTCATCGAGGTCGGACGGGTTGCGGTTTTCCGAGACGTCCGCCGCCTCAACCCACGCCCCGCCGATGAGGTTCGCAAACCGCTTGGCCATGTCGCTCGCCCGTCAATTTCCAGAGATCGTGGGTCTTAGTCCCGGGGAGGCGGTTCGTCACCCCCAGCGCGACGCCCTCGTGCGTCGCGACGCTCGACGCGGGGTCTGCTGGCGCCGGCCTGCACATCCCCTGCACATCCCGCCGCCGCCGATTTCACCTGGACCACGCCACCACTCGACCCAACCCGCTCACACAGGAACGACCACGCGTTGACGCCGGAGCCGCAAAGCCGATGATGCACTTCATGCAGCGTTCGATCCTGGTCGTCGACGACGACCCGCACATCCGCCAGCTTCTGGTCTTCGCCCTGACCAAGGCGGGGCTGACCACGCGTGAGGCGGCCGACGGCGAAGCGGCGCTCGCCTCCGTCGCCGCCGATCCGCCGGACCTCGTGGTGCTGGACATCAACATGCCGCGCATGGACGGGCTGGATGTCTGCCGCCGCCTGCGCGCCGAGGGCGACCTGCCCATCCTGTTCCTGTCCTCGCGCGACGACGAAATTGACCGGGTGCTGGGCATCGAGCTGGGCGCCGACGACTACGTCGTCAAACCCTTCAGCCCGCGCGAGGTCGTGGCCCGCGTTTCGGCGATCCTGCGCCGCAGCGCGCGAGGCCTGGCGGACCCGGCCGAGAAGGCCGGCAAGCCCGACGCCGGACCGGTGCGGGGCAAGCTGACGCTCGACGCCGACGGCTGGACCGCCCGCTGGGGCGAGGTCGAGGTGCCGCTGACGGTCACCGAGTTCGGGATCCTGCGGACCCTGGCGTCCGCGCCGACCAAGGTGTTCAGCCGCGACGCCATCATCGACCGCCTGCGCGGCCCGGGCTTCGCCGTCACCGACCGGACCATCGACAGCCACGTTCGCAACCTGCGCGGCAAGTTCGCCAACGTCGGCGCCGGCGACGTCATCGAAACCAAGGCGGGCGTGGGTTATCGGTTGGGGTCGTGTGTGGGGTGAAGGTGGGATTTGAATCACGAACCACACGAACCAGCTATCGGCGGGTCGGCGGACCTTGAACGGCGCGTCACTCATCCAGAATTGGACTGAGCGCCTTTGGCGCTCGAATAGGTTGGCCTTGGCGGTGAGCAGCCTGGTTACGCCCCTGGCTGCATGCTTCGTTCGTGTGGTTCGTGTGGTTCGTGATTCAATGCTCGCAGCGATGATGCAGCCCCGGCGACAAGCCGCATGATCAACGCCGCCAAGGATTTCCTGAAGGCGCATTGGCCGCGGCTGCGGTTGCGGACGATCCTGCTGGCGATGTTGCTGTTCGCGGCCGCCATGCCGCTATTCGGGGGCGTGTTCCTTCGGGTCTACGAGAATGCCCTGGTGCGCCAGACGGAAGCCGAGCTGGTGGCCCAGGGCGCGGCGATTTCGGCGGTGGCCAGTCTGTCCTGGCCGGGAGCGAAACCCCCGCCGCCTGTCGGCCTGACCATCCCCGAAGGCGAGCCGGGCGAGCGCGTGTATCGGCCCGAGGGCACAGAAATCGACCTCGGCTCCACCAACATCCTGCCCGAACGCCCGCGCGGTCCCGTGGCGGCGCGCGCGCCCGACCCGGACGCCGTGGCCGTGGCGCGCCCGATCGAGCCGGGCGTGACGCGGACCACCACCACGACCCTGGCCTCGGTGGTCATGCTGGACCGGCAGGGCATCGGCGTGCGGGGCTTTGGTCAGGGGCGTGACCTGTCGGCCCTGCCGGAAGTGCGCGCCGCGCTGGCCGGGCGTACCGCCACCACCCTTCGCCGCCGCAGCGAATATGACCGCCGCTACGCCTTCGAATGGCTGAGCCGCGCCTCGTCCATCCGCCTGCACCACGCCCGGCCCATCGTCGTCGACGGCAAGGTCAAGGGGGTGCTCCTGATGTCGCGCTCCCCGCGCGCGCTCTTCCGCGGCATCTATGAGGACCGGGGCAAGATGGCGCTGGGCGCGGCGGTCATCTTCGGGGTGCTGATCGTGATTTCCGGCCTGGTGTCGCGTGGCGTCACCCGCCCGATCGTGGCCCTGTCCAAGGCCTCGGCCGAGGTGGCGGCGGGCCGGGGCGCGGCGCCGGAGACCCCCACCACCGCCGCCGTCGAGATCCAGGAGCTGTACGAAAACTTCCGCGCCATGTCCGAGGCGATCGCCCGGCGCTCGGGCTATCTGCGGGACTTCGCAGCCGCCGTCAGCCATGAGTTCAAGACGCCCCTGGCGGGCATCGGCGGGGCCGTGGAGCTGCTGCAGGACCACGGCGAAACCATGAAGAAGGCCGAGCGCGCCCGCTTCCTCGACAACATCGCCGCCGATACGGCGCGGCTGAGCCAGCTGGTCACCCGCCTGCTGGACCTCGCCCGCGCCGACATGGCCCGGCCCGAGGCCGACGTCGCTGCCGACCTCGCCACCCCGATCCGCCGTGTTGCGGACGGGCTAGCTGTCGAGGGCTTCGAGGTCACTGCCCAGCTGCCGGCCCTG
>JANNVY010000090.1:0-4893 GCA_031408375.1 Pseudomonadota bacterium
TCAAGGATGCGAAGCACCGGCTCCGCCGGCGGCCTTCGGCCGTCCTTGAGACGCCTCACCCCAAGCGCAACCCTGCATTCAAGAGAAGAAAGGCTAGCTGCCTTCTCTCGATGGAGAAGGTGTTCTGTTCATCAGGGACGGGCTCGATCCAACGGGACTGTGGCGCGTGCGTCAGCCTCGGCGGCGTCCGCGCTTTCGAAGATCCCTGACTGACGGCCCAAGCTCCAGCCAGGCTCAATTACGTCGGCCTGGTCTGGATCAGGCCTCCACCACTTGAACACCTGATAGCGGAACAAGCCCTCTGAGCTCCGGCTGATCTCAACCTCGTATTCCGGGTTCGAACCCGCAATGCGACGGATGACCTCGCTCACCTAAACGTCCACCGCCGCATCCAGAGCGTTGTCCTGAATGAACTCCCGCCGCGGCTCGACCACATCCCCCATCAGCTTGGAGAACAAGTCGCCCGCGTCATCGGCGTGGTTCACCCGCACCTGCAGCAGGGTGCGCGCATCGGCGTCCAGGGTGGTCTCCCAGAGCTGGTCGGCGTTCATTTCGCCCAGGCCTTTGTAGCGCTGGATCGACAGGCCCTTCTTGCCGGCCTCCAGGATGGCGGCCACCAGGTCGCGCGGGCCGCGCACGGTGGTGGTCTTGTCCTTGCGGCGGAAGAGGGCCGGCTTGGCGAAGACGTCGGCCAGCACCTCGGCGCGTTCGGCCAGCTTGCGGGCGTCCAGCGAGTGGGTGAGCTGTTCGTCCAGCACCACGCGCTCGGTCACGCCGCGGCGCACGCGGGCGAAGGTCCAGGCGCCCTGGGCGCCGGCCTCGCCGCTCCAGGCCCCGTCGCCCTCCTCGTTGTAGAGGTCGAAGCGGGCGGCGACCTTGGCGGGATCGGGCTTGTCGCCGAACAGGCCGGCCAGCGCCGCCTGTTCGATGGCGAAGGCGGGCGCGCGGGCGGCCAGGCGGTCGATCAGGGCCTTGGCGTTGCGGGCGTCGTTGACGCGGGCGATCAGGTCCTGGCCGGTGATCCGCTCGCCCGACGACAGGTCCAGCTCGGCGTCGTTGGCGCCCTCGTCGACCAGGAAGGTCTGGTACTCGGCGTCGTCCTTCAGGTAGCGCGACGACTTGCCCTTGGCGGCCCGGTAGAGCGGCGGCTGGGCGATGTAGAGGTAGCCCTTCTCGATCAGCTCCGGCATCTGCCGGTAGAAGAAGGTCAGCAGGAGCGTGCGGATGTGGGCGCCGTCGACGTCGGCGTCCGTCATGATGATGATCTTGTGGTAGCGCAGCTTGGCGATGTCCCACTCGTCGCGGCCGATGCCGGCGCCCAGCGCCATGATCAGGGTGCCGATCTGCTCGGAGCCCAGCATCTTGTCGAAGCGCGCGCGCTCGACGTTCAGCACCTTGCCGCGCAGGGGCAGGACCGCCTGGTTTTCGCGGTTGCGGCCCTGTTTGGCCGAGCCGCCGGCGGAGTCACCCTCGACGATGAACAGTTCGGACTTGGCCGGGTCGCGTTCCTGGCAGTCCGCCAGCTTGCCCGGCAGCGACGAGATATCCAGCGCCGACTTGCGGCGGGTCAGGTCGCGGGCCTTGCGGGCGGCCTCGCGGGCCATGGCGGCCTCGACCATCTTGCCGACCACGGTGCGGGCCTCGACGGGGTGTTCCTCGAACCACTGGCTGAGGCCCTCGGTGACCAGGCCTTCGACGGCCGGGCGGACCTCGGACGAAACCAGCTTGTCCTTGGTCTGGGAGGAGAACTTGGGGTCCGGCACCTTGACCGACAGCACGCAGGTCAGGCCCTCGCGGGCGTCCTCGCCTGAGACCGAGATCTTCTCCTTCTTGCCGATGCCGGAGCTTTCCAGATAGGCGCTCATCACCCGCGTCAGGGACGAGCGGAAGGCCGCCAGGTGGGTGCCCCCATCCCGCTGGGGGATGTTGTTGGTGAAGCACAGCATGGTCTCGTGGTAGCTGTCGTTCCACCACAGGGAGAGGTCGATCTCGACCTTCTCGCGCTTGCCGCGGATGACCAGCGGGTCCTTCAGCAGGGGCTGCTTGGACTTGTCCAGGTGGCGCACGAACTCCTCGACGCCGCCCTCATAGGCCAGGATTTCCTCCCACGGCTCGGCGCCGCGCAGGTCGGCCAGGCGAATGCGCACGCCCGAGTTCAGGAAGGCCAGCTCGCGCAGTCGGTGTTCCAGCGTCTTGCGGTCGAATTCGATGGTCGCGAAGGTCGAGGTCGAGGGGAAGAACGACACATGGGTGCCGGTCAGGTACTCGCCGTCGTCCTGTTGCGGGGCGTCGCCGATGACCTTGAGCGGGCCGGTGGAATCTCCACGCCGGAACTCCATCTCGTGCACCTTGCCGCCGCGGAAGATCTTCAGCCGAAGCCAGTCCGACAGCGCGTTGACCACCGAGACGCCGACGCCGTGCAGGCCGCCGGAGACCTTGTAGGAATTCTGGTCGAACTTACCGCCGGCGTGCAGCTGGGTCATGATGACCTCGGCGGCCGAAATGCCCTCGCCCTCGTGGATGTCGGTGGGGATGCCGCGGCCGTTGTCGGTGACCGTGACGGAGCCGTCCGGATTGAGGATCACCTCCACCAGGGTGGCGTGGCCGGCCAGGGCCTCGTCGATGGCGTTGTCGACCACCTCGTAGACCATGTGGTGCAGGCCCGAGCCGTCGTCGGTGTCGCCGATGTACATGCCCGGCCGTTTGCGCACGGCGTCGAGGCCCTTCAGGACCTTGATAGAGTCCGCGCCGTACTCTTCGGCGGCGGCGTCAGCGGCATCGTTGGCTTCGTTGGGCTCGTTCTTCGTCGGGTCAGTCATCAATGGTCCAGTACGGTCAATTGGCCGGCGTCCACGCGGACGCCAAGGGCTCGTCCCTTGAGGCCATCGAACAGCGTCTCGTCGGTTCCCGTGAGGAAAGCCTGCAGCCCGAGCGCCACGATTTCGTCGAAGAGCGAGGCCCGCCGGGAGGCGTCCAGGTGAGCCGCGACTTCGTCCAAGAGTAATATAGGATTCGGCTGGGAATTATCGAGGGAAAGTCGCGCCGCCTGGGCCAGAACCAGGTTCAAAACGAGCGCTTTCTGCTCTCCCGTCGAACATTCAGCCGCGGGACGGTCTTTCGCCGCGTGAACCACGTCCAGATCGGCCCGGTGCGGGCCTGACAGCGACCGGCCGGCGGCGGCGTCGCGGCGGCGCGAATTGCGCATCCCCTCGACGATTCCAGCGGCATCCGAGCCGCCGTCCCAGGCTCCGCCGATGCTGAGTCTCGCCTGCGGGAAGGGGCTGTGCTCGCGGGCGTCGATCTCGGCCTGCAGGGCGCTGAGCGTCCGCGCCCGCGCCGCCACGGCCTTTTCGCCGGCCTCGCCAAGCCTGACCTCCAGCGCGTCCAGCCAGCCGTCGTCGCCGACCCCGTCGGTCAGCAGCCGCAGGCGCTGGCGCAGGGCCTTTTCGTAGTCCGAGACCACCGCGGCGTGGGCGGGCTCGGCCGCATAGACCAGCCGGTCGAAGAAACGCAGGCGCTCGGCGCGGCTTTCCAGGAACAGCCGATCCTGCGCCGGCGTAAGCCACAGCGGGCGCAGATGCTCCAGCAGCCGGCCCGGCGCCACGGTCTCGCGGTCGATGCGCACGGTCCTGCGGGGCGAGGACGGGGTCTCCAGGCCGGTGCCGACCTGGGTGGGGGTCCAGTCGTCGCCGACCTCGGCCGAGACGCTCCAGGCCCGCCCCTGCGTCTCACCGGGCAGCCGGCGCCCGACCTCGATCGCCGGCGCGCCGCGCAAGCCCCGCCCAGGCGAAAGCAGGGAGATCGCCTCCAGCAGGTTGGTCTTCCCCGCCCCGTTGGGCCCGTAGAGGAACACCGACCGCCCCTCGCAGACCAGTTCGGCCTGCTCGTAGGAGCGGAAGTCCGTCAGCGTCAGGCGTAGAAGGCTGGCCTTGGTCATTCTATGGTGAAGCCGCCGGCGCACCGGCTCGGGGAAGGGGAGACTTGCCTATGACCGCTCTGAAGGCATTTGTCGCGGCCGCCGTGCTGGCGTCCGCAGCCGCGACCGCCGCACCCGTCATCGCCCAGACCACCCCCAGCTACAACTGCAAGCGGGCCGCGACCTTCGTCGAGAAGGCGATCTGCCAGACCCCGTCGCTGGCGACCAGGGACCGGCGCATGTCGCGGCTCTATTTCGACCTGCGCGCCCGCCTTCGCGCTGAGGGCTATCCCCAGGATGCGCGCGAGCTTCAGGACAGCCAGCGGGTATGGCTGGCCCGGCGCGACCGCTGCCAGACGATCGGCTGCCTGACCCGCGCCTATGACGACCGGATCTTCTACCTGCAGAAGCAGTCCAACTAGGGAGCCGCCCGTGAGGTTTCGCACTCTGATGATCGCAGCGACGCTGGCCGCTGGCCTGGCCGGCGGCGCGACCGCCTCCCCCCGCCACGGGGTCGGCTACACCGACGCCAGCTTCGACTGCGCCACGGCGAAGAAGCGGGTGGAGAAGATGATCTGCGCCAGCCGGTCGCTCTCGGCCAAGGACGGCGAACTCGCCGCCGTCTACTCAAGCTTCATCGAGCAGTATCGCGAGGGCGGCGGTGAAGGGACCGACATCAGCCCGTTCGAGGAGGAGCAGCGCGCCTGGCTGGCCCGGCGCGACCGCTGCCGCACCAGCGCCTGTCTGCATGACGCCTACGAAAAGCGGATCGAGGACTTGAAGGTGGACTACTGAAGGGAAAACCCTTCTCGCCTGCGAGAAGGGTTCAGACCCGCAGCGGCATCAGCACGTACTGGACGCCCGCGTCGGCGGGGTCGAGCACCAGGGTCGGCGAGGCCGGGTCGGCAAAGCGCAGCTCGGCGGTCTCGCCGGTGATCTGGCCGGCGACGTCGAGCAGGTAGCGGGCGTTGAAGCCG
>JANNVY010000091.1:0-2291 GCA_031408375.1 Pseudomonadota bacterium
TGGGGCGTGGAGGGCGAACTGGGGTACCGCTGGACCGGCGACAGCCTGTTCCTTGAGCCGGTGGCGACCCTGGCCTGGACCACGACCCAGCTGGACAGCGTCACGACTTCAGGGGCGACCATCGACTTCGACGACGCGGAAAGCCTGCGCGGCAAGGCGGGCGTGCGGGTCGGCGGGACCTGGGGCACGGGCGATGTGGTCGTGACGCCCTACGTCGGCGTCTATGCCGTCGAGGACTGGCAGGGCGACAACAACCTGACCTTCACCACCGGCGTGACCTCGATCACCTTCAGCGATCAAGGGCGCGGCAGCTATGGCCTGGCCGACTTCGGCATGACCTTCCAGACCTTCTACGGGCTGGAGGGCTTCGTGAAGGGCGAGTGGAACTTTGGCGGCGATGCCGAGGGCGGCGCGGCGCGGCTGGGGGCGCGCTGGCGCTGGTAGGGAGCGAAAAACCGGCGCAATCTGAAGTAACGCCACGCTTGCGAATGGCTACGCTTTTGTATCAATAGGCGAGGAGCCTATTCCAATTGCCGATTCCGGCCGCGCTGAACGGGTTTCGCGCACGCCGGGCGAGTTGGGTGGCGTCGGGTCAGCCCCTCTGATCCGCCCGAACCCAAGTTAGGGCCGATCCCATGGGATCGGCCCTTTCTTGTTTCCTGCTCAGGCCGTCGCAGCCGTTGGCCTAGTATTGCTCTTCGTAGGTCTGGTCGACGTCCTCGGCGATGAACTGGACGTCGGCGTAAGGCAGTCGCTGCAGCTCGCCGTTGCGGGCGCATTCCTTGCTGGAGACCTCGTCGTTGCCACGCAGCACCACCAGCCCGGAGGCGCGGACGTTGGGCGGATCAAAGGACGGGCCGGTGATGCCGCTGTAGACGAGATACTCGTAGCCGCCGCTGCTGAAGCGCAGGTGCTGTTGGTTGCCGCCGCCCGCCAGCATGATCTCGTTGCGCTGCGCCTTCCCGTCCTGGCCGGTGGAGGCGACAGTCATTTCCGGCTTGCCGAGAGGGCCATAGCGGTAGGTGACCTGGCGGCCCGCGTTGATGCAGACCGACACGACCTTGCGACCGAACGCGCAGCTGTAGGCCACGCGCTCGCCGGCCTTGCACTGGGTGCCGACCACGCGGGTGCGGGCGTCGGAAGCTGCCTCGGCGGACGGGGCGGTGGCGGCAGCTCCGCCCAGGAGGGCGAGGAGCGGAATGAGGAGGGCCGATCGGCGCATCTGTGTGACTCCGTTCGCCGACAATCCTACCACGGTCAGGTTTGTAAACGAGGGCTCAGCGCGGCCCCGGCGCGAACGGGAAGGGCGTCACCGTCTTGGCCAGCTCGTCCACCGTCAGGGTGCGCGTGATCGGCGGGGCGGCGCGTTCGCGGCAGTTGGGGCGCTCGCACAGGCGGCAGGTGGGGCCGATCTGGGTGGCGTTGGGGGCGGCGAGGTCCAGACCCCGCGCATAGACCAGTCGCCCGGCGTATTTCAGTTCGCAGCCAAGCCCCACGGCCAGTTCGGCGTCGTCGCTGCCGCCGTAGGCCCCCGTCACCCGGCCCACGGTGCGCGCCAGGGTGAAGTAGCGGGTCTGGTCGCCGAAGGTCTCGACCACCTGGGTGACGATCCGGCCCGGCGCCTTGAAGCTGGCATGGATGTTCCAGCGCGGGCAGGCGCCGCCGAAACGGCTGAACGGGAAGGCCGAGGAGGCGAAGCGCTTGGAGATGTTGCCCGCGTTGTCGGTGCGGATCAGGAAGAAGGGCACGCCCCGGGCTCCGGCCCGCGACAGGGTCGTGAGGCGGTGGCAGACCTGCTCGAACGAGGCGTCGAAGCGGGCGCAGAGCAGCCCGATGTCGTAGCCCAGTTCCTCCGCGGCCGCGTGGAAGGCCGCGTAGGGCATCAGGATGGCGGCAGCCAGGTAGTTGGCCAATGACACCTTCAGCAGGCGGCGCGCGGGCACGTCCGGCGCCCCGGCGGCTTCCACCAGGGTGTTGAGGGTCTCGCCGAACGCGTTGAAGCCCAGGTGGTAGGCTACGGCGAAGGCGCGGGCAGGGGCGTCCAGCACCTCTGACAGCAGCAGGCGACGACGGTGCGGGTCGTAGCGGCGCACGTACTCGACCATTACTGAGACCGGCAGGATGCGCACCTCGATACGCCATTCCGTCTGGAGCCGGGCGGCCGCGGCGGCCTCGAACCCGTGGGTGGGAGCGTTGAGTTCGGCGGCGAGCGCCTCGCCCAGCGCGTCCAGCTCGCCGAAGTGGTTTCTGTGAGCCTGGATGTGGTCGCGCACCCAGTCGGCGGCGGTCAG
>JANNVY010000092.1:0-3882 GCA_031408375.1 Pseudomonadota bacterium
CCCTCCTTCTCATTTCATGAGAAGGGTCGCGCTGCGCGCTCTCAGCCGTAAACCACCCCCACCCACTCGCACACCAGCGCGGGCCGTTCCTTACCCTCGATCTCCACCGTGCAGGCCCGCGTCATCGCCACGCCGCCGGCCTTCTCTTCCACCGCGATGATCTTCTGGTGCAGGCGGATGCGTTCGCCCGGGCGGACCACGTCGGTGAAGCGCAGCTTGTCGAAACCGTAGTTGATGGCCCGGGTCACGCCCTCGACCTTGAGCAGGCCGTAGCTCATGCCCGACATCAGGCTGACCGTCAGGAAGCCGTGGGCGATGGTGCCGCCGATAGCCTGCGTCGCGCGCTCCACGTCGACGTGGATCCACTGGTGGTCGTTGGTGACCTCGGCGAATTTGTTGATCATGTCCTGGGTGATCTCGACCCAGTCGGAGCAGCCGAGATCGAGGCCGTTGACGCTTTTCAGGTCGGCGAATTGAACAGTCCTGGTCATCAGCCTTGCCCCTTTGCCGCCATGGCGTTCTGCACTTCGTTCATGCCCTGGGCCGCGCCGCTCTCGGGCACGATCTCGCCGGCGCGGTCGGAGATCTCGTTCCAGCGCCGCGCCACTTCCTCGGCCGCGTCCTCGCGGTCGCCGACGTAGACGCCCTTGGTGTAGGTCACATAGGTGCGCTCGAAGGCGCCGGCCCCGGCGTTCATGATCGCGCGGGTGGGCGCGTCGTCGCTGACCAGGAACATCACGCCCGGCGTCACCAGGCCCGGCCGCAGGGTGTCGAGGTCGAGCCGGGCGCCCAGGTCCTCGGTCATGCGCGTGGCCGCCGTCGGCGCCAGGCAGTTCACCCGGATGTCGTTCTTGGCGCCCTCGATGGTGAGCGTCTGCATCAGCCCGACCATGGCCATCTTGGCGGCGCCGTAGTTGGACTGGCCGAAGTTGCCGAACAGGCCCGAAGACGACGTCGTCAGCACGATGCGGCCGTAGTTCTGGGCCTTCATGATCTCCCACACTGCCTTGGTGCAGTTGACCGAGCCCATCAGGTGCACGTCCATGACGAACTTGAAGTCCTCGATCTCCATCTTGCCGAAGGTCTTGTCGCGCAGGACGCCGGCATTGTTGATCAGGATGTCGACGCGGCCCCACCGCGCCATGGCGTCGGCGACCATCTTCTGGACCGCGTCGTAGTCGGTGACCGAGGCCGCGTTGGCCATCGCCTCGCCGCCCATGGCCTCGATCTCGGCGACCACCGCTTCCGCCGCCGTGGCCGAGCCGCCGGTCCCGTCGCGCGCGCCGCCCAGGTCATTGACAACCACCTTGGCGCCCTTGCGGGCCAGCAACAGCGCATGCTCGCGGCCCAGCCCGTTGCCGGCGCCGGTCACGATCGCCACCCGTCCATCGAACCTGATCGTCACGCTCGTCTCCCCGGTTGCCCCCGCCGCAATTTCGGCTAGTGGGTTTCAATTCGCTATGGCGATGGTCTAGCGTCCGTCCGCCGCCGCCGAAAGCGGTTTTCACACTGTTCGGGAGACACCGATGAAGGCGCTGCTCAGCAAGGCGGTCGGAGGCCCCGATACCCTGGTGCTCGACGACCTGCCCGATCCGAAGCCGACTCGGGGCGAGGTCGTGATCGCGGTGCGCGCCGTCGGCGTGAACTTCCCCGACGTGCTGATCATCGAGGACAAGTACCAGTTCAAGCCCGAACGCCCCTTCGCACCGGGCGGTGAGGTCTCGGGCGTGGTCGAAAGCCTCGGCGAAGGCGTGACCCACCTGAAGGTCGGCGACCGGGTGCTGGCCATGACCGGCTGGGGCGGCATGGCCGAGAAGCTGGCGGTCGACGCCAGCCGCTGCATTCCGGTCCCCCACGAGATGGGCTTCGACGTCGCCGCCGGCTTCGTCATGACCTACGGCACCTCGATCCATGCGCTGAAGGACCGGGCCAGGCTCCAGGCCGGCGAGACCCTGCTGGTGCTGGGCGCCGCGGGCGGGGTGGGCCTGGCCGCGGTCGAGCTGGGCAAGGCCATGGGCGCGCGCGTCGTCGCCGCCGTCTCCTCCGAGGCCAAGGCCGCCATGGCGCGAGCCCACGGCGCCGACGAGGCGATCGTCTATCCCCACGGCCCCTTCGACAAGGACCAGTCCAAGGCGCTGGCCGCCCAGTTCAAGGCCGCCTGCGGCCCCGACGGCGCCAATGTGATCTACGACCCGGTCGGCGGCGGCTACGCCGAGCCGGCGCTCCGCGCCATCGCCTGGGAGGGCCGCTACCTGGTGGTCGGCTTCCCCGCCGGCATTCCGTCCATCCCGCTGAACCTGACCCTCTTGAAGTCCTGCCAGATCGTCGGCGTCTTCTGGGGCGCCTTCGCGGCGCGCGATCCGAAGGGCAATCAGGCCAATCTGATGGAGCTGCTGGGCCTGTGGAAGTCCGGCGCCATCAAGCCGGAGATCAGCGAGCACTACCCGCTCGAGCGCGGCGGCGAGGCCATCGAACGGCTGGCGTCACGACAGGCGATGGGCAAGGTGGTGGTGACGGTAAACGACTGAACCTGCCCCTTCCCTAACGTTAGCTAGACTCGTGTCTGAACAACGATAAGAGACTACCCCCAGGAAACGCCCGGAGCCGAAAATGGCCGATGAACTGGAAGCCTTCCGCAGCGAGGTTCGCGCCTGGCTGTCGGAGAACTGTCCGCCCGAGATGCGCGAGCCGCTCAAGGACGTCGAGGACCGCTGTTGGGGCGGCCGGAAATGGCAGTTCAAGAACGAGGCCCAGAAGCTCTGGCTCGACCGCATGGCGGCCAAGGGCTGGACCACGCCGGAGTGGCCGGCGGCCTACGGCGGCGGCGGGCTGGACCGCGAACAGGCAAAGGTGCTGCGCTCGGAAATGTCGCGCATCAACGCCCGTTCGCCGCTGGACAGTTTCGGCATCTGGATGCTCGGCCCGGCGCTGCTGAAGTACGGCTCCGAAGAGCAGAAACTGAAATTCCTGCCCCAGATCGCGCGCGGCGAAATCCGCTGGTGCCAAGGCTATTCCGAGCCGGGCGCCGGCTCCGACCTGGCCAGCCTGCAGACCCGCGCCGAGGACAAGGGCGACCACTGGATCGTCAACGGCCAGAAGGTCTGGACCTCCTATGCCGACAAGGCCGACTGGATCTTCTGCCTGGTCCGCACCGACCCGACCGCCAAGAAGCACGACGGCATTTCCTTCGTGCTGTTCGACATGGAAACCCCGGGCGTCACCACCAAGCCCATCGTGCTCATCTCGGGCAATTCGCCCTTCTGCGAGACCTTCTTCGACGACGTGCGGGTCGAGAAGGAGAACCTGATCGGCGAGCTGAACCGCGGCTGGGACGTGGCGAAATATCTGCTCCAGCACGAGCGGACCATGATCGGCGCCATGGGTCAGGCGGCGGGGGTCCGGCCGCTCGGCCAGATCGCCAAGAACACCGTCGGCATGGACGGCGACAAGCTGTCCGACACGATGCTGCGGACCGACATCGCGCGCATGGACGTGGACATGATGGCCTTCAAGCTGGCCATGGAGCGCACCGTCGACCAGATCAAGCGCGGCCAGGTGAACCCCGCCGCAGCCTCGATGCTGAAGTACTACGGCACCGAGCTGAACAAGCGTCAGTACGAGCTGATCATGTCGGCCGGCGGCGCCGAGGCGCTGGAATGGGAGAGCGAGCGGTCCAAGAAGGGCGACGACGCCCGAACCTGGCTGCGGACGAAGGCCAACTCCATCGAAGGCGGAACGTCCGAGGTCCAGCTCAACATCATCGCGAAACGAATTTTGAACCTGCCGGGGGCGTTATGATCAACACTGCCTCCACCCTTTTGGATCGCCGTCATTCCGGAAAGCCGAAGGCTTATCCGGAACCCAGCAGCACGGACCTCAACG
>JANNVY010000093.1:0-15185 GCA_031408375.1 Pseudomonadota bacterium
GATGCGCTTTGGCCTGATCCCGGAGTTCATCGGCCGCCTGCCCGTGCTGGCGACGCTGGAGGACCTGGACGAGCCGGCCCTGGTCACCATCCTGACCGAGCCCAAGAACGCGCTGGTCAAGCAGTACGGCCGTCTCTTCGAGATGGAGAACGTCGGCCTGACGTTCACCGACGACGCGCTGGCGGCGGTGGCCCGCAAGGCCATCACCCGCAAGACCGGTGCGCGCGGCCTGCGCTCGATCCTGGAAGGCATCCTGCTCGAGACCATGTTCGAGTTGCCGACCTACCAGGGCGTCGAGGAAGTCGTGATCAACGCCGAGGTGGTCGAGGGCCGCGCCCAGCCGCTGCTGATCTACGCGGAAAAGAAGGGCGGCCAGGCGGCCTCCTGACTTGAGCGCCAATCTCTATGAAATGCTGACGGCCGCCGGGAAACCGGCGGCCGTTTTCCTTGAGCCGTCGGACAGCGCCCCTGTTCTCTTCGGCGACCTCGACAGCCTGACCGGCCGGCTGGCCAACGCCCTGACGGCCTGTGGCGTCGCGCCCGGCGACCGCGTCCTGGTCCAGACCGAGAAGTCGCCGCGCGCCCTGCTGCTGTATCTCGCCGCGCTGAGGACCGGCGCCGTCTACCTGCCGCTCAACGCCGGCTACACCCGCGCCGAGGCGGCCTATTTCGTCGAGGATGCAGAGCCGGCTCTGATCGTCTGCGACCCGGCCGCCCGGCCGGACTTCGAGGCGATCGCGGACGGCGTTCGGATCGAAACCCTCGACGCCAACGGCGAAGGCTCGCTCGCGGCGATGGCGCAGTCACAGGCCACCGCTTTCCAAACCATCTCCCGCGAACCCGATGACCTGGCCGCCATCCTCTACACCTCCGGCACCACCGGGCGGTCAAAGGGGGCGATGCTCAGCCATCGCAACCTGGCGTCCAATGCCGCGACGCTCGCCGACCTCTGGCGCTTCACGGCCGACGATGTCCTGATCCACGCCCTACCCATTTTCCACGTCCATGGACTGTTCGTGGCTACGAACGTGGTCATGGCCGCCGGCGCGTCGATGCTGTTCCGGCCCAAGTTCGATCCGGCCGACCTCCTGGCCCTGATGAGCCGCGCGACCGTCATGATGGGCGTGCCGACCTACTACACGCGCCTGCTGGACCACCCCCGCCTGACCCGCGAAGCCGCCGTAAACATGCGCCTGTTCGTGTCGGGGTCGGCCCCTTTGCTGGCCGAGACCCACCGCGCTTTCGCGGAACGCACCGGCCACGCCATCCTCGAGCGTTACGGCATGACCGAAACGGGGATGAACACCTCCAACCCCTATGACGGGGCGCGCGTCCCCGGCACGGTCGGTCGGCCCCTGCCCGACGTCGAACTGCGCGTCACCGATCCCGAAAGCGGCCGCATCCTGCCCGAGGGCGAGATCGGCCTGCTGGAGGTGCGCGGGCCCAATGTGTTTCGCGGCTACTGGCGTCAGCCGGAAAAGACCGCTTCCGAATTCCGGGCTGACGGCTTCTTCATCACCGGCGATCTGGGCGTGATCGACGACGACGGTTATGTCTCCATCGTCGGGCGCGGCAAGGACCTGATTATCTCGGGCGGGCTGAACGTCTATCCCAAGGAGGTCGAGACCGCGATCGACGCCCTGCCCGGCGTGGTCGAGAGCGCAGTCGTCGCCGCGCCCCACCCCGACTTCGGCGAGGCGGTCACGGCCTTCGTGGTTTGCGAAGCCGGCGGACCGGATGAGGCGGCGATCCTCGGCGGTCTGGGCGCCGAGCTGGCGAAGTTCAAACAGCCCAAGCGGGTCTTCGTCATCGACGCCCTGCCGCGCAACACCATGGGCAAGGTGCAGAAGGCAGCGCTGCGCGACCGCGTGAAAGGCCTGTTCCAAGCCGCCTAGCGGCATTTACGTCACGCGAGCTTTGCCGGACGTCCGGGCATGAAACGCTGTTACGCGAGCGGCCCAAGGTCAAAGCTTGCAAGGCCAAGCTGGCCTAGGGGCCGATCCATCGAAACCGGGCCCAAGGTGCGGCTTTCCGACCATGCTCCGCCACGTGCCTTGAATGCCGCGCCGCATGGGCCACATTGTTTTCAACACAAAGCGCCGGGAATCGGCGGACGAATTGGAAAGACTCGCCGCATGGTCGGGTTGTTCACCGGTTCGTGCGACCGTGTGGAGCCCGGCGGGAGAGCGTCATGTCTGAGATCAAGGTTATTCCGGTACTGCCTCTGCGGGACATCGTTGTGTTCCCCCACATGGTGGTCCCCCTCTTCGTCGGCCGCGACAAGTCCGTGCGCGCGCTGGACGAGGTCATGCGCGGCGACAAGCAGATCCTGCTCGCCACGCAGAAGAACTCCGCCGACGATGAGCCCCAGCCCGATGCGATCTACGAGGTCGGCGTCCTGGCCACGGTGCTGCAACTGCTGAAGCTGCCGGACGGCACCGTGAAGGTGCTGGTCGAGGGCAAGTCGCGCGCGGGCATCGCGAAGTTCACCGACCAGGCCGACTTCTTCGAGGCCGAAGTCGCCTTCATCGCCGAGGACGGCGGCCCCTCCGAGGAGGCCGAGGCCATGTCGCGCGCGGTGGTCGAGCAGTTCGAGAACTACGTCAAGCTGAACAAGAAGGTACCGCCTGAGGCGCTAAGCTCGATTCCCCAGATCACCGATCCGGGCAAGCTGGCCGACAGCATCGCCGCCCATCTTTCGGTGAAGATCGCCGACAAGCAGCACCTGTTGGAGCTGTTTGATGTGCCGCGCCGGCTGGAGCGGGTCTATGCCCTGATGGAAGGCGAGATTTCCGTGCTGCAGGTCGAGAAGAAGATCCGCAGCCGCGTTAAGCGGCAGATGGAGAAAACCCAGCGCGAATATTATCTGAACGAGCAGATGAAGGCGATCCAGCGCGAGCTGGGCGAGACCGACGACGCGCGCGACGAAATCCTTGATCTCGAAAAGCGCATCCGCAAGACCAAGCTCAGCAAGGAAGCTCGCGCCAAGGCCGACGGCGAGGTGAAGAAGCTGCGGAACATGAGCCCCATGTCCGCCGAGAGCACGGTGGTTCGCAACTACCTTGACTGGCTCTTGTCCATTCCGTGGGGCAAGGCCAAGCAGAAGCCCATCGACCTCAAGCTCGCCGAAGAGATCCTGGAAGAGGATCACTACGGCCTGGAGAAGGTGAAGGAGCGTATCCTCGAGTACCTCGCGGTCCAGGCGCGCACCGGCGCCAACAAGGGCCCGATCCTGTGCCTCGTCGGCCCTCCCGGCGTCGGCAAGACCTCGCTTGGCCGCTCGATCGCCAAGGCGACCAATCGCGAATTCGTGCGCCTGAGCCTCGGCGGCGTGCGTGACGAGGCCGAGATCCGCGGCCACCGCCGCACCTACATCGGCTCCATGCCGGGCAAGATCATCCAGTCGATGAAGAAGGCCAAGACGTCCACCGCCTTCATGCTGCTGGACGAGATCGACAAGCTGGGCGCCGATTGGCGCGGCGATCCGTCGTCCGCCCTGCTCGAGGTCCTGGACCCGGCGCAGAACTCGACCTTTGGGGACCACTACCTGGAGGTAGACTACGATCTCTCGCCGGTCATGTTCGTGACCACCGCCAACAGTCTCAACATGCCCCAGCCCTTGCTGGACCGCATGGAGGTGATCCGCATCCCCGGCTACACCGAGGACGAGAAGGTCGAGATCGCCAAGCGCCACGTCTTGCCAAGGCTGCTCAAGGACCACGGCCTGAAGGACGGCGAACTGGTCATTCCGGACGCAGCCATTCGCGACCTGATCCGCTACTACACGCGCGAGGCCGGCGTGCGAAACCTCGAGCGTGAACTGGGCAACCTGGCGCGCAAGACCGTTCGGAAACTTGAGAGCGAACAGATCGCTTCGCTCCACATCGACGACGCGATGCTGGCCAAGTTCGCCGGCGTGCGTCGCTTCAGCCACGGCGAGAAGGACGAGGCCGACCAGGTCGGGATCGTCACCGGCCTGGCCTGGACCGAGTTCGGCGGCGAGATCCTGACCATAGAAGCCGTGCGGATGCCGGGTAAGGGGCGGATGTCCATCACCGGCAACCTCAAGGACGTGATGAAGGAGTCGATCTCGGCAGCCGCCAGCTATGTGCGGGCGCGGGCGACCAGCCTCGGCATCAAGCCACCGCTGTTCGAGAAGATCGACGTTCACGTCCACGTGCCCGAAGGCGCCACACCCAAGGACGGGCCGTCCGCCGGCGTCGCCATGGTCACGGCCATCACCTCCGTGCTGACCGGCATTCCGATCCGCAATGATCTGGCCATGACCGGCGAAATCACCCTGCGCGGCCGGGTGCTGGCTATCGGCGGTCTGAAGGAGAAGCTGCTGGCCGCCCTGCGCTCGGGCATCAAGACTGTGTTGATCCCGGCGGAGAACGTGAAGGACCTGGCCGACATACCCGACAACGTGAAATCGGGCCTCGAAATCATTCCGGTCTCGACCGCGGACGAGGTCCTGAAGCACGCGCTGGCGGGTCCGGTGGTGCCCATCGAGTGGAACGAGGAGGCCGACCCGCTTCCCCTTTCTACGTCAACGGAAGAGGGCGACGCGGCCATCGCGCACTGAAAAAACCTCCAAAACGGGGGATAACCCCGCAAAAAAGGCGGTCCGGAAGCCCTCCGGGCCGCCTTTCCCTTTTGACTCTTGGGATTTCGCGGTCCGATACTCCCCCGTCTCGCGGTGACGAATCGATGTTGCCGCTACGGATTGAAATAGGCTGCTGGGAGAGAGCCATGACGAAAGCCGAATTGGTAGCCGCGGTTGCGGACGAAGCGGGGCTGAGCCGCGAAGCTGCGAAGAAGGCCATCGACGCCTTCACGGGCAGCGTCGTCGCTGCTCTGAAGAAGGGCCAGGACGTGCGTCTGGTCGGTTTCGGGACCTTCCTGCCCGTGTCGCGCGCCGCCGGCATGGCTCGCAACCCGCGCACGGGCGAGTCGGTGCCGCGCCCGGCCTCCAAGACCGCCCGCTTCCGCGTTGGTGAAGGTCTGAAGAACGCGCTGAACGGCAAGTAAGCCAAACAGCGACTGTCTTTCGGAAGGGCGCGGGGCCATCGGCTCCGCGCCCTTTCTGATTCCGGCTTTCGCAATCGGTCGCGCCGTGCTTGAAGGCGCCCCGGACACGTGGGCGGATAGCTCAGCGGTAGAGCGTCTCGTTTACACCGAGAGGGTCGGGGGTTCGATCCCCTCTCCGCCCACCATCCATCTTCACCTCTCCGGAGGTTGGCCGCTCCTCACCCCCCTCCGGGTCGAAGGACCAGCGTCGGGGATGGCATTCGAGGCGGGCCCCTTCCCAGTTCTGCGCGAGCGAGGCAGAGCCACCGGGTTTCAGCAAGACGTCCGCACCTTAACCTCGCGAACCGTCAAGGTAATCGCAACACTCGTCTGCCATTGTCCGGCGTTCGCTAGGCGGGGGCTAAATGCGCATTTCGCTGCTGATTGCGGTGGTGGCCACACTCTTCGTGACCGCCCCGAAGACGGAGGCCGCGCCTGTTTCCGGTGCCGACGCCACGCCTTTGCAATTGGCCGACGCCGTCGAACGCCGGGCCTCGCGCACCGATTTCAAGGCCCTCGAACGGTTCGGCCAGCAGGCCTTGAAGATGCAGGGCCGCGAGCGCCTCAACCGCCTCTATCACGTGGCCTGGATCTACCTGAACCAGGCCGAGTTCGCCGCCTTTGACCGCTGGAACGCCTCCCTCGCCCGCGAGGCCGCCCGCGACAAGGACGCCCGCTACATCGCCGTGGCCCGCCTCAACGAACTGGAAGGCCGGCTCGACCGGGGCCAGACCACCGCGCTCGTGGAGCTGCGCCGTGCGGCGGCAGCGGAGACGGACTGGTTCGCAAAGGTGCACGCCGACCGGCTGATCGCCCGCGCCATCATCGACGGGGGCCGCATCGGCGAGGCCCTGAAATTGCTGGCTGACGCCGATTCCCTGATCCCGGCGAATGACCCCTACGCCAACGCCGCCCATGCCGGCGTCTGGGAGATGACCGCCATCGCACTGCGCGACCTGAATGACCTGCAGGGCACGGTAGCAGCGCTGGCGCGGTTCGAGTTCGACTATTCGGACCCGGCCTATCCGCGGCCCGATTTCGACACCTTGTACAACATCTCCAAGCTGGCCGTTCAGGTCGGCGACCAGCCCCTGGCCGAGCGCATGTTCGCCGCTCACCATCGCCTGGTGGAGCGCTCGGACCTCGTCGGGCTGAAGACCTGGGACGCCATCCTGTGCAGCGCCGTCGCTCAGGGCGCTGACGACCCTCAGCGGGTTCTGGCCTGCCTGCGGCCACTGGGGGCCGATATCTCAGACTCCGCATTCCTGCCTGGAGATACCCTGCCGGCCCGCGCCCTGGCCTATGCCCGGCTGGGCCGGACCGCCCAGGCGCGCGCCGACTTGGCCACCATGCGTCGCCTCGACGCAGCAGGCTCCCTGGGCAGTCAGGGCCTTGCCTCAGCCAACCAGATCCATGCCGAAATCCTGTTCGCCGAGGGGCGCACGCAGGAAGCCTACGCCCTGATGCGCCGTGATGCCCGTCAGCGCGGTCTGACACAGGCTCGCAGCTTCAGCGAAGGCATGCACCAGGTCACCGGCGACATGCAAAGCCAGCTGGCCGAGCGTCGCGATCAGCTGGAAACCGCTCGCAAGAACGCCGCCCTGCAGTCGGACATGATCAGCGCCCAGCGCTGGATCGTCGGCATCGGGGCCGCCTTTGGCCTGTCAGCGATCCTGGCGCTCATTTGGCAGTTCCGTTCCGTGCGCCTGCTGCGGGTCGCCCAGCGCCGCGCCGAGGTCGCCAACCGCACCAAGAGTGAGTTCCTAGCCAACATGAGCCACGAGATTCGCACACCCCTGAACGGTGTGGTGGCCATGGCGGACGCGCTTGCCGGAACGCGGCTGCCGAAGAAAGAGCGCGAGATGATCGAGGTGATCCGCTCCTCGGGCGTGACCCTTGAACGCCTGCTCTCCGATGTACTGGATCTGGCCCGGATCGAGAGCGGTCAGGTGACCATCGAGAACGCCCCGTTCCACCTGGGTGAAGCCGTGCGCGGCGTGGCTTCGCTCTCGCGCCTGCGCGCGGACGAAAAGGGCATCGCCCTGGAAGTCAGCATCCATCCTGGCGTCGACAGAGTCTTCTCCGGCGATGTGGTTCGCGTTCGACAGATCCTCACCAACCTTGTCTCCAACGCGGTGAAGTTCACCGAAAAGGGCTCCGTCCGCCTCCAAATCGAGCCGGTTGGCGACGATCGCGTCCGACTGCAGGTCATCGACACCGGGGTCGGGTTCGACGCTTCCTTGAAAGCCCGCGTCTTCGGCCGCTTCCAGCAGGCCGATGGTTCGATCACCCGACGCTTTGGCGGCACTGGCCTTGGCCTGGCCATCTCGCGGGAGTTGGCCGAACTGATGGGTGGGGAGCTAGACTGCGAAAGCGTGGCCGGAACCGGCTCTCGCTTCTGGGTCGAGATCGATCTGCCGGAAGCTGACGGCGCGGCGGCTGTCGTCCCGACTGGCCTGGCGCCGACGGGGGAGAATGCCGAAGGCGACGATCGCCCGCTGCGCATCCTGCTGGCCGACGACCACCCGACCAACCGCAAGGTGGTCGAGCTGATGTTGGCGGATACGGGCGCCGACCTGACCCTGGTCGAGAACGGCGCTGAAGCCGTCGAAGCCATCAAGGGCGCGACTTTCGACATCGTGCTGATGGACATGCAGATGCCGGTGATGGACGGCCTGTCCGCCACGGTCGCCATTCGCTCATGGCAGACCGAGACCGGCGCGGCCCGGACTCCGGTCGTCATGCTCACGGCCAACGCCATGCCCGAGCACGTCGAGGCGGGCCGCCAAGCCGGCGCCGACGGCCACCTTTCCAAGCCAATCACCATGGCCGGACTGTTCGCCGCCATCGAGTCGGCGCTTGGTGATGCGGCGTCGGAAGCCCGCGAGGCGGCCTAGGCGCGTGACACCCACGATCCTTGTGGAATAGGCCGGGGAGGCATACGAAACCTGTTCCCGAATCGTTTCACAGTGCTTGCGTATGTCGATCCCTCAACCCTCGCTGTTCGACGCGGCTCCTGACGAGCCGAGCGTCCCGACACCTGCTGCGGCCGAGCCGCCGGCGGCTGCGCCCGAGGCTGCCCTGCCCCGCTCACCGGTCGCTACGCCAGCCCCAACGCCCGCCCCAGCAAAGGCCGCCAAACCGACCAGGGAACCTGGCGCCGGCTATTCGGCCGAGCACATTGAGGTGCTGGAAGGGCTGGAGCCGGTGCGAAAACGGCCCGGCATGTACATCGGCGGCACCGACGAGCGCGCCCTGCACCACCTGTTCGCCGAGGTCCTGGACAACGCCATGGACGAGGCCGTGGCAATGCACGCCAAGGCCATCACCGTCGAGCTGGACCGAGACGGCTTCCTGAGCGTCCACGACGACGGCCGCGGCATCCCCGTTGACCCTCACCCCAAGCACCCCGGCAAGTCGGCGCTGGAAGTGGTGCTGACCGTCCTGCATTCGGGCGGCAAGTTTTCGGGCAAGGCATACCAAACCTCCGGCGGCCTGCACGGCGTCGGCGTCTCGGTGGTCAATGCGCTGACCGAACAACTGGAGGTCACCGTCTGGCGCGACGGTTTCGAGTGGCGTCAAGCGTATGCCCGCGGCGTACCGCAGGGCCCGATCCAACAGTTCGGCCCTTCAAGGAAGCATGGCAGTCAGCTGCGATTCTTGCCGGACCGCGAAATCTTCGGCGAGGGCGCGGCCTTCAAGCCGGCGCGGCTCTACCGCATGGCGCGGTCCAAGGCCTATCTGTTCCGAGGCGTGCAGATTCACTGGAAGTGCGCGCCCGAGCGGATCAGCGACCAGACGCCCGAGACCGCGACCTTCCACTTCCCCAACGGCCTGGCGGACTATCTGGCCGAGCGGCTCGGGACCAGGGAAACCGTGACGCCGCGCGCCTTCGCCGGCCGCGTCGAGCGCCCGGGTGACGGCGGGACGGTAGAGTGGGCCGTGACCTGGAGCCCCTCGGGCTTCGGCGAGTTCGACGGCTTCATGCAGTCCTACTGCAACACCGTGCCCACCTCCGAAGGCGGCACGCACGAGGCCGGCTTCCGCGCCGCCCTCACCCGCAGCCTGAAGGCCTATGGCGAGCTGACGGGCGAAAAGCGCGCCGGGATCATCACCGCCGAGGACGTCATCGCCAACGCCGGCGCCCTGGTCTCGGTGTTCATCCGTAACCCGGAGTTCCAGGGCCAGACCAAGGAGCGCCTGTCCTCGGCCGAGGCTCAACGCCTTGTCGAGCGTGCGCTCGCCGACCCCTTCGACCACTGGCTGACCGAACAGCCCAAAGTGGCCAGCAGCTTGCTCCAGTTCGTCATCGAGCGCGCCGACGAACGGCTGAAGCGCCGCAAGGACAAGGAAGTCGCCCGTGCCTCGGCGACCCGCAAGCTTCGCCTGCCCGGCAAGCTGGCGGACTGTTCGCGGCAATCGTCCGACGGGTCCGAGCTGTTCATCGTCGAGGGCGACTCGGCCGGCGGTTCAGCCAAGCAAGCCCGCAACCGCGAGACCCAGGCCATCCTGCCCCTGCGCGGCAAGATTCTGAACGTGGCCTCGGCGGCGGGGAACAAGGCGCGCGACAACGTCGAGCTGTCGGACCTGATGCTGGCGCTGGGCGCCGGACCCAAGTTCCAGCTGTCGGACCTGCGCTACGAGCGGATCGTCATCATGACCGACGCCGACGTGGACGGAGCCCACATCGCGGCGCTGCTGATCACGTTTTTCTATCGGACCATGCCCGAGATGATCCGGGCCGGCCGCCTGTTCCTGGCCCTGCCGCCGCTCTATCGCCTGCAGGCCGGCAAGGAGACCGCTTACGCGCGCGACGACGCCCACCGCGACGAACTGATGGCCACAACCTTCAAGGGCAAGAAGGTCGAGATGGGTCGCTTCAAGGGCCTGGGTGAGATGAACCCGTCCCAGCTGAAGGAAACCACCATGGATCCCGCGCGACGCACGATCGCGCGGGTCACGCTTCCCGAAAGCGAGGAAGAGGTGGAGATACTGGTCGAGAAGCTCATGGGCCGTAAGCCTGAAGAGCGATTCCGCTACATCCAGGACAACGCCCGGTTCGCCCAGGAAGACATCGACGTCTGAGCCGGCTTACTGGCCGGCGACCAGCTCATAGTGGACTTTGCCCTGGGGCGTTTCTTCGTCCCACTTGTCGCCGATGGCGCGCGCCGCGTTGGGGCGGCACTGCTTGGGCTGGGCCGCGGGCGTGGTGCGGGTGGTGCAGAACTGGTCGCCCTCGATGGCCCAGGTTCCGCCAGCGGCCGTGCCGTCCGGCATCAACAGCTCGTAAGCTCCGCCGGTCTTCAGACGAAGTTTCGCCGCCGCGCCGTTGGGGTAGGTGATGACTACGGTATTACCGACGAAGGACGACATGTCCTGCGCGACAGCGCCTGTCGCCAGGGTCGCCGCAGCCGCTACCGCGGCAAGAAATCCAAATCGCATGACTTTCCCTCCCAAGAATGAAGCATGACAGATACCGCTGTTCAGCCCCGCTGCAAATCGCCGCGTCGCGGAGTGGTTCCGGGAGCGTCGCGTTGACTTAACGGCGTTCGGCTCTATGTATCACCGCAATTCGGAGCAGGTCAGGCGAATCCGCGCCGCCCGCTCGCCCAAGCTCGGGCGGCTCCGGAATTTTTCAAAGCGTGACATGAGCGAATTTTCTGACTTGGGCCTGTCGGCAACGACGCTGCAGGCCGTGGCCGACACGGGCTACACCACCGCAACCCCCATTCAGGCGCAGGCCATCCCTGTCGCCCTGGCCGGCCGCGACGTCCTGGGCATCGCCCAGACCGGCACTGGCAAGACTGCCGCCTTCACCCTGCCGATGATCGATCGGCTGAAGTCCGGCCGCCCGCGCGCCCGCATGCCGCGCGCCCTGGTCATCGAGCCGACCCGAGAGCTGGCCGACCAGGTCGCCGAGAGCTTCAAGAAGTACGCGAAGGGCACGCCGCTGAAGTGGGCGCTACTGATCGGCGGCGTCTCCATGGGCGACCAGGTCGCCGCCCTGGACAAGGGCGTGGACGTGCTGATCGCCACGCCGGGCCGGCTGCTGGACCTGTTCGAACGCGGCAAGATCCTGCTGACCGGCGTCGAGATGATGGTGGTCGACGAGGCCGACCGCATGCTCGACATGGGCTTCATCCCCGACCTCGAGCGCATCTTCAAACTGACCCCGCCGCGCAAGCAGACGCTGTTCTTCTCGGCCACCATGCCGCCGGAGATCACCCGCCTGACCACGGCCTTCCTGAAGGACCCGACCCGCATCGAGGCCTCGCGCCCGGCGATGACGGCCGAAACCATCGCCCAACACATCGTGCGCATCCCCTCCTCCGACCCCAAGGCCAAGCGCACCGCGCTCCGCGCCCTGGTCGAGCGGGCCGACGTTCGCAATGGCATCGTCTTCTGCAACCGCAAGTCGGAAGTGGACGTTGTCGCCAAGTCTCTGAAGCAACACGGCTTTGACGCCTCGCCCATCCACGGCGACCTGGACCAGAGCCTGCGCACCAAGACGCTGGACGCCTTCCGCAAGGGCACGCTGAAGCTGCTGGTGGCGTCCGACGTCGCCGCGCGCGGCCTGGACATTCCCGACGTCAGCCACGTCTTCAATTACGACGTCCCGCATCACGCCGACGACTACGTCCACCGCATCGGCCGCACCGGCCGCGCGGGCAAGAAGGGCGACACCTACATGATCGTCACGCCCGGCGACGACCGTCAGCTCGACAAGGTGTTGAAGCTGATCAAGATGGCGCCTGACGAGGTCACCCTGGACATCGACTGGGGCTCCATCGGTTCCAGCCCCAGCCGAGGCGGCTCCGGCCGTGGCGGCAAGTCCGAGGCCCCTCGCGGGCGCGGGCGCGCTCCCCGCGAAGAGACGCCCCGGGCTGAACCCACGCCCATCGACGCTTCCACCGCAGAAACGCCCGCCGCTGAATCAGATGCGCGTCCTGAGCGCGAACCCCGTCCTGCGCGCAGCCGAGGCGGTCGCGGTCGCGGTCCCAAATCTGACGCAACCTCCGCCGAAGCGCCTGAAGCCCGCAGCGAGTTTCGCGCTGAAGCCGAGCCCGAGGCGCGCCCCGAAGCGCGTCCCGAGCGTGAACCCCGTCAGGATCGCGAGCCCCGCCGTGAACGCGAACCGCGCCGCGACGAGCGTCCCCGCAGTGATCGTCCCGAACGGTCCGCTGACCGGGCTAGCGACCGCCCACGCCGCGACGACCGTGAGGATCGTGGCGACAAGACCGTGGGCTTCGGCTCCGACCTGCCGGCCTTCCTGCGCCACGCCCCCAAGGTCCGGGCGCCGGCCGCCGAAGACTGATTGTCCGAACCTGAAAAATCGGCGAAATCCGCAACGCACTTAACCGCTCGTTACAGGTCCTCGCGCTAGCTTGCCGCGGTTGGGGCGCACTCGAATGGTGCGCTCAAGGGGGCGGTATGAGCGCTGAATTCGAATCCACGCTGCGGGGGCCGCAGGCCTACGAACTCGCGCGAGAAGCTCTTGAGCAGATGGAAGCCAGCAAGGTTTGGCCCACGCCGCTCAATTTCGAGCTCTGGCTGCACTACCTCGGCGACCCCAAGGGGGCGCTCGGGCAGGAAATCGAGCGCATGCTGACCGCCGGTGAACCCTTCACCGAGGCCGTCAGTGAGAACCTGGCCCAGACCTACCTACCGCGCGCGCGTCTGACCGACGAAATCCGCGACGCCGGCGCCCAGCTGTCCAAGGAATTGAAGTCCGTCGCCACGGCGATCGCCACGGCACAGAAGACGCAAGAGGCCTACGGCCGCACTTTGGCGGTCGCGGGCGAAGGCCTGGAGAAAGCCGACGAGGCGCCCGCCGTGCGCGAGCTGGTCTCGACCCTGTCGGACGCCACGCGCAAGGTGCAGACCGACAACGCCCGGCTGGAGCAGCGGCTGCAGGAGTCCACCCGGGAGGTGAACCTGCTGCGCGAGCACCTCGAGCAGGTTCGCCGCGACGCCATGACCGACGCGCTCACGACGCTCGCCAACCGCAAGGCGTTTGACGAGCACCTGACCCGCATGTGCGCCGAGGCCGACGAGAACAAGTCGCCGCTGACCCTGGCGCTGCTGGATATCGACCACTTCAAGCGCTTCAACGACACCTGGGGCCACCAGACCGGCGACCAGGTGCTGCGCTACGTCGCCAGCGTCATCGGCCGCTGCGCCGGGGCGCCGCGCGTCGGCGCCCGCTACGGCGGCGAGGAATTCGCCATGATCTTCCCCAACGAGCGCGCCCCGCTGGTCGAGGCCGCGCTGAACGGCATCCGCGAGGAGATCGGCTCTCGAGCGCTCAAGCGCCGCTCCACCAACGAGGAGCTGGGCGCCATCACCATCTCGGCCGGGCTCGCCCAGCGCCGCGAAGGCGAGGACCCCACGGCCCTGATGGAGCGCACCGACGCAGCGCTCTACGTCTCCAAGCGCACGGGCCGCAACCGCGTGACCAATGCCGAGAACGCCGAGGCGAAAGCGGCTTAAGGCCGCGCTTTCCCTGAAGGCCACAGGCGTTAAGTTGCTCCAATGCGCAGCTTCCTGTTCAACGTCGCCTATTGGATTCTCTCCATCACCTACGCAATGATGGCCGCCTTCTCGGCGCTGTCTCCCGGGCGAGGAGCGACCGGTTGGATAATCCGGCGCTACACCCGCCGCATGGTCCAGGCGATGGACCTGTTCGCAGGCATAAAGCTTGAGGTCCGCGGCAAGACGCGGTTGCCGGACGGCGCCTTCATCATCGCCGCCAAGCACCAGTCCTGGGGGGACGGCTTCTGCGTCTATTCCCAGTTCGACGACCTGGCCTTCGTCACCGGCGACCACCTGGTGAAGTTCCCCCTTCTCGGCACGGTGCTGTCGAAGCTGGGCGCGATCGTCGTGGACAACTGCGGCGGGGTTGAAGCGCGCAAGGCCCTGGCAGAGAGCGCGTCCAAGGCGCGCGACGACGGCCGCAAGATCCTGATCTACCCGGAGGGTAATCTGGCCAAGGCGGGCGAGCGCTTCCGCTACCGCACCGGCGTCTTCCACATGTACCGCGACTTCGGCATGCCGGTGGTGCCTCAGGCCACCAATCTCGGGTTGTTCTGGCCGCAGGAGGGATTCGAGAAGCATCCTGGCCGCGCCATCATCGAGTTCCTCGAGCCCATTCCGGTCGGGCTGGAGCGGGCGGAGTTCATGGCGCGGCTGGAGTCCGCGGTGGAAACCCGCACCCAGGAGCTCATCGCCGAGGCCACCGGCAAGCCGGTTGAACCCTCGGTGCTGGTCCTTGCGCCCGACGAGATTCGCAAGGCCGAGGCGAAGGCGAAGGCCGCCGCGTGAACCCCTCCGGACGGACGTTCCTGATCGCCGCCAGAGCGGTCTTCTTCCTCAGCTGCGCCTGGGGCCTGTGGCTGGCGCTCAGCCCTCACGTCGGCCCGCCCCCGCCACCGGGGCCCTACGACAGGATCGAGCATTTCACCGGCTTCTACGTTCTGGCGGTAATCGCGCTCGTGGCCTTTCCCGGCTCGGCCCGATGGAAGATCTTCGCCGGCCTCACAGCCTTTGGCGGGCTGGTGGAAATCCTGCAAGCCATCCCGGCCCTGCATCGCGACTGCGACGTCTGGGACTGGGCCACCGACATGGTCGGCATCGGCGCCGTGCTGCTGCCGACTTTCCTCAGAAGGCGCCCGAACTTACCGGCCTGAGCCCTTGTAAGGTTTCTTCTTTTTCGGACCGACCTTGCGGCGGCTGGCCTCGATGGCGCGCCTCGCCCAGCGTACCGCCTCGTCGCGATCGTCGGCCGCGTCATGGGGCAGCGACCAGTAGCCCATGGCCATGACCTCGCCGTCCTTGGTCGGGTAGGTGAACTGGATCGACCCTGCCTTCTCCATGTCGGGCTGGTTCTGCTCGTCGGCGCGCAGCCACAGCGTCCCGTCGTCTATGAGACCAAACATCAGCCCGTCATTGAGATACACCCCGGCCGCGCCGAACATCTTCTTGATGGTCAGGTGGCCGAGTTCGCCCAGCAGTTCCTGCACCCACTCGCCGTGGGAAGCCTCGTAAGACATCTCAGCTCTCCGGCGCGGCGGGTTCGATCGTGACGCTTTCGCCACATCCGCAGGCGTCGGTCTCGT
>JANNVY010000094.1:0-8680 GCA_031408375.1 Pseudomonadota bacterium
CCTGGAAGTTCTTGGTCACGAAGGCGCCGCCGGGCTTGAGCGTGCGCACCGCGAACTCGGCCGCGATCTCGATCAGGGCGATGATCTTCAGGTGGTCGGTGGCGCGGTGGCCGACGGTGTTGTGGGCCATGTCGGACAGCACCAGGTCGGGCGCCCCGCCCAGCTCGGCGATCAGCTGATCGTCGACGCCGGGGTCGGTGAAGTCGGCCTGGATCAGGATGGCGCCAGGGATCGGTTCGATCTCGAGCAAGTCCACGCCCACCACCGCCGAGGCGCCGCGCTTGAGCGCCACCTGCACCCAGCCGCCCGGCGCCGCGCCGAGGTCGATGACCTTCGACCCGCGGCGGATCACTTGAAACTTGTCATCGATCTCACTCAGCTTGAAGGCCGCGCGCGAGCGCCATCCCTCGGCCCGGGCCTTTTCGGAATAGGGATCGGAAATCTGGCGCTTGATCCACTGCTGGCTGGACATCGACTTGTCGCCGGCGGTCTTCATCTTAACGCCCTGCTTGCGCCCGGCTGGATCGCCGCCGGTCGGCAGCTTCACCATGCGCTTGCGGGGTTCTTCTTCGGTCATGGGCCGGGGTGTAGCACGCGCGGCGCCCAATTGGTCAGGGGCGAGTCATCCCGTCGTCGCGACGAAGTCTCAGGCCAGCAGTCAGGCGTTTTCCGGCGTCGCCTCGAAGGCGGCGGCGATCAGGGCCATGGCGGAAAACAGCGGACGAAGAAAGCGGTACATGGGGAGGACCTTTCTGCCCTCTACAGATAGGAAGCCCGAGCCCACGCTGCAGCTTAATATTGATCCATCTTTCGCAGTGTTGCACCGCAGCAACTACGTCCGCCCCCGGAGCTCTCCCTACCCCTTCAGACGCGCCGTCGTCGGCGCGCCGTTACGGAAGGCGTTGGAGTAGGGGCAGACCTGGTGGGCCTCAGCGACCAGAGCCTCGGCCTCGGCGCGCTCCATGCCCGGCAACTCGACTTCGATGTCGAAGACGAATTCGAAACCGCCCGCGGCGCCGCGGCCGATGCCGGTGCGCACGGTGACAGACGGGTTCTCCAGCTTCTTGCCGTGCTTGCCGGCGACGAAGTGCAGCGCGCTCTCGAAACAGGCGGCGTAGCCCAGCGACACCAGCTGCTCGGGGTTGGTCCCCTCGCCGCCCGGTCCGCCCAGTTCCTTGGGCATCGAGAAGTCGACCTTCACGCGGCCATCGGAGGTCTCGCCGTGGCCTCCGGTGCGGCCTGATCCGGTGACGGTGGCCTGGGCGGTGTAGAGCGGGGTCATGAAATCTCTCCAGGTTGGGGCGACAGCCGCCGCCGCTCCCTCTATGTAGGCGCCGAAAGTTCAAACCGGAGCCCCTCCCATGGCCGACGAAGCCGAAAACACCCTGATCCTGACGCTCGACACCGGGCCGGTCACCATCCGCCTGCGTCCCGACCTGGCGCCGGGCCACGTCGCGCGCATCAAGGAGCTGGTTCGCGAAGGCTTCTACGACGGCGTCGTCTTCCACCGCGTGATCCCGGGCTTCATGGCCCAGGGCGGCGATCCCACCGGCACCGGCTACTCCGGTTCGTCGAAGCCGAACCTGAAGGCCGAGTTCTCCGACGAAGCCCACGTGCGCGGGATCTGCTCGATGGCCCGCTCGGGCCAGCCCGACAGCGCCAACAGCCAGTTC
The DNA here is from genome assembly GCA_031408375.1 of Pseudomonadota bacterium. Taxonomy (GTDB): domain Bacteria; phylum Pseudomonadota; class Alphaproteobacteria; order Caulobacterales; family Caulobacteraceae; genus JAEZEZ01. The sequence continues at coordinate 1,674 of JANNVY010000094.1, forward strand.
TTCATCGTCTTCGACGACGCCACCTTCCTGGACAAGCAGTACACCGTCTGGGGCGAGGTCACCGACGGCATGGACAACGTCGACGCCCTGCCCAAGGGCGAACCGCCCGCAAACCCCGGCAAGATCGTCACCGCGAAGGTGGCTGCGGACGCGTAGGGCGATCCCCCCTCTCCCTTGGGAGAGGACGGGGATGTGAAGCAGACCCGGGTGAGGGCCACCGAAGGCCCTCTCCCGCTCCGTCTCGCCGCGCGAGCCGCTCGCGTCCTCTCCCAAGGGAGAGGGACTATTTACCCGGCCCGGCCCTCACCGCCGCCAGGTCCATCGCGTCGAACTGCCGGAAGGCGTCGGCGATCAGTTGCACGCCGGCTTCGAAGAACGGGATCGGGATGCGCTCGGGGTCGTCCGACGGCGTGTGATAGTCGGCGTGGTCATCGACGCTGAAAAAGATGAAGGGTACGCCCGCGGCGTAGAAGGGCTGCTGGTCCGACAGGTTGACCCAGTTGTTGCGCCCCTTGTCTTCCGGGCGGTCGCGGCCGAACAGCAGCGTTACCTTCGACCCTTGCGCGGCGCGCTCCAGCGCCGGTTTCAGGGCTGGGAACTGATGGGCGCCGACGGCGTATATCTCGGCCTTGTCCAGGCGCGCGATCATGTCGAGGTTGATGTTCAGCACCATGCGCTCGACCGGGACCGGCGGGCGCGCGATGAAGGCCTCCGCCCCCTTCAGCCCCTCCTCCTCGCCGTCCAGGGCCACGAAGATCACTGAGTGATCGGGCGCATGGCCGCGCAGGCGATGGGCGATGTCCAGCATGCCGGCCACGCCCGAGGCGTTGTCGTCGGCGCCGTTGAAGATCTGGCCGTTCTCGACGCCCATGTGGTCGTAGTGGGCGCTGATGACGATGAAATCGTTGGGATGGCGGCGGCCGGGCACGTAGCCAAGGACATTAACGCCCTGGACCGTTCCCTGACCGTCGGGCGCGGCGAAGTTGAAGGTCTGCATCCAGCCGGAGCGGAACGGTCGCACGCCTTCCTGCTTCAAGCGGTTATGTATCCAGCCCCGCGCCTTCACCGAGCCCTTGGTGTCGATCATGCGGCCCTGCATCTCGTCGGCCGAGAGTGCGCGAACGTCATCCATCAGCCGGCCGCCGTCGGGCCGGTCGGGAGAGATGTGGATGCAGGCGGAGAGCGCGGCGGAGAGGCCAACCGCGGCCAACGCCGCCGCGAAACGCAACCTCATGGAATCAATCGCCGCCGAACCAGGTGAAGCTGACGTTCTCGAAGGTCTTGTCCCCGACCGTCAAGGTCCCGGTCAGCACCGTGCCGGAGGTGTCGGCGTTCTCGCGCGTCGCGGCCTGCAGGGCGGCCATGTCGAAGCGGCCGTGGAAGGTGACCTTGCCCAGCCTGGAGCCCTTGTCGACGAAATCGACCTTGCCGTCGGCGCTGATCGAGTAGGCGTCGGGCAGGAAGCGCTCGGAGACGGTGTGGTACTCGCCGCCCAGCTCGTTGGTGGCCTTCGGGCTGGTGACGTCGTCGAACTCCAGCATGATCGGCGCGTAGGTCGGCGTGCGGCGCCCAGCCTCCCAGTCCTTGAAGCCCTCTTCGTCGCCGATGTGGAAGTTGGTCAGCTGCCAGTTGCCGGTCTTCACCTCGCTGGCCGGCATGTAATAGCCGAACAGCATGGCGCCGGCCGGATGGGTGAAGCCGGTCGGGTCGGAGGGTCCAGCGGGCGCGGCCTTGGCGGGCGCAGATTCGCCCTTGCCGGCGGCCCCCGCGGGCGCACAGGCGGCGAGCAACGCGAAAGCGGCGGCGGTCATCATCGGCAGACGCATGGAAATTCCCCTCATTCCCTTATCCCTCTAGAGACCACGCCCGCCTTTGTCAGTCCAATGTTAACCAGCTTGGATCATGCAGGGGTGCGGTCCCGCGTCTGGGGCCCGGAGCCTGAACCGCATGCCCATGTCCGCCGAAGAACTGGAGACGCGTCTGCGCGACGCCTTTCCGGACGCGGATATCGAGATCCAGGATCTGGCCGGCGACGGCGACCACTATCGCGCCAGGGTGACATCGGCGGCCTTCAAGGGCCTGCCGAGGGTTCGCCAGCACCAGCTCGTCTACGCGGCCCTCAAGGGCGGCATGGGCGGGGAGTTGCACGCGCTGGCTCTTGAAACGACGCCCAGGGAGGACTGACCCATGCGCTACCGTCCATTCGGAAGATCCGGCGTCGTGGTCTCGGCCGTCACCCTGGTGATCGGCGACGATCTGGCCCGTCGCGGCCAGTCGCGCATCGGCGAGATGGTCCAGGCGGCGCTCGAGCAGGGCGTCAATTCCTTCCACATTGAAACCGCCCAGCCGGACGCCGCCATCGCGCTCGGTCAGGCCTTGTCGCAGCTGGAACGCCGGCTGGTGTTCGTCTCCATGCGCCTGGGGCTGGGCCGCGGCCGCACCGGCCTGGTGCGCGACTTCTCGCCCGAGGCCCTGTCGCAGGCCATCGAACAGACCCTGCGCGTCTCGAACCTCGGCCACCTCGACCTCGTGATCCTCGACGATCCCGGCGAGGAGGAGCTGCCTCAGAAGTCCCTGTCTGCGCTGAAGTCGCTGCGGTCTGCGGGTCGGATCTCCCTGCTGGGCGTCGCGGGCGTCGACGACGCCATGGATGCCTATCTGTCGACCGGCGCCTTCGACGTGCTGGCCACCCCCTATGGCATCCAGTCCGGCTGGAAGGAGCGCAACCGCATGCGCGCCGCCGTCGAGCAGGACATGGCCATCCTCGCCTACGACTGGTTCCCAGACGGCCTGAACACGCCGAAGAAGGCCGAGAACACCGCGCCCCAGAAACGCGGCCTGTTCGGCAAGGTGTTCGAGGCGCCCGATCCCTTCGAGGGCATCGGGGGCTATTCGTTCCTGCACCGGACGTCGAACTGGACGGCGGAAGAGATCTGCCTGGCCTACACCTTGACCGAGCCGGCCGTGTCCTCGGCATGGATAGAGACTTCGGACATGGCGCACTTCGACCGGCTGACCGAAGTGCCCGACCGCGACCTGCCGCCGGGCCTGGGGGCCCAGATCGAAATGGCGCGCTTCTCGGCCAAGGAACAGAAGACGGCTTAGGCCGGACCTATCGCCGGGCCCGTTGATCCCGCGTCGTTCGGGGTCTAACTGTGGCAAGTCCGGGGGGATTGCTCATGCGTGTGTTTGCCGCCGTCGCCCTCGTTGCGGTCGCCCTGGCGGGCTGTATGCGTTCGTCCTCGACCGATCCCAGGGCCCAGCAGACCAGCCGCGCGGCCTATGAGCAGTTGAGAAGCGGCGACCTCGCCGGGCTGGAGGCCCGCATGACGCCCGAGGCCTCCACGCCCGAAAGCCTTGGACGTCTGCGGACCCTGGCGGCGGCACTGCCGGACGGCCAGCCGCAAACCGCCCGCGCCTTGCGGCCCATCCCCTCCCGCTTCTTTGCCGGTGCCGAGAGCGTCGAGACAGTGCGGCTGACCGACGAGTACGTCTACGCAACCAAGGTTGTCACGGTACGCACCACCGTGGTGCGGCCGATCGAAGACACTTCCGAGGGGCTGTATGGACCGCTCCTGCTGACGGCGGAAATCAAGCCGATCGGAGACGGCAGCTACCGCATCAGCCGCCTGGACGGCGCCGTCTCCGACAAGCCGTAGTACGCACGCGAAACCGCCGCCGCTTGACCCTTACCCCGCGCGTCCCTAGCTGAGGGCTGCCTTAAAGGAGCCTTGCCGTGACCGACGCCGCCCCTAACGCGAATCTCGAAACCAATCCGATCCGCGACTTCATCGCCCAGTCGGTCGAACAGAACCCCGTGGTCCTGTTCATGAAGGGCACGCCCGACGCGCCCCGCTGCGGGTTCTCCTCGACGGTGGTGCAGATCCTCGATCACCTGGGGGTCGATTTCGTCGGCGTCGACGTGCTGCAGGACGAAGCCCTGCGCGACGGCATCAAGACCTTCAGCGACTGGCCGACCATCCCCCAGCTCTATGTACGGGGCGAGTTCATCGGCGGCTGCGATATCCTGCGCGAGATGTTCCAGGCCGGCGAACTGGCCCAGCTGATGACTGAGAAGGGCGTCGTGGGCGGAAGCCAGATCTAGGCTCCGCAAAACCAGGCGACCGCCAAAACGCCTGACGCGCGAGTTTTCCCGCGCGCGCAACGTGCAATCCTGCATTACAGTGTTGTCCCATGGCGATTGGGGGATCACCGAAGAAGCGCGTCCGCCCCGCGAAGCCGGCGCCCGCACCCGCGCCGCCCGCGGTCGCGCCCCCGCGCAAGAGGCGACGGTTTCGCATTACTGAGGCCGGCGTGGCGCTGATCGCGCTGCTGGTCTCGGGCACGGCGTTCTTCATCAACGGCGCGATGTTCGTGCGCGGCTCGGACATGGTGGTGCTGCAGCCGGAACGCTGGGTGCTCTACCGCGACGCGGGGCCGTTCGGCGCTGACCTTTACCTGTCCGTGCCGGTCGACATCGTGAACGCCGCGGGCGCGGACTACGGAGACGTGATCGTGCGCGCCGAGGCCCAGATATTCAGCGGCCGCAAGGCGCCGGGCGTCTTCCCCTACACCGGCTTGGGCGAGCCTGTGATGACCGCGCGCGTCGAAGAAGGCGTCGCGGCTTGCCCCCAGGGCGCGCGCTGCATCGCCAACACGGGATTCTACGTCATCGACCGGCCCGCCAAGCTGCTGGACGTCCCGGGCGGCGGCTCTCGCTCGGAGTACGTGACGTTCCAGCTGACGCCGGAAAATTGCCTGGGGTCGAAGATTTACTGCGAGCAGTTCGATGGTTTCGACAGCGCCGTAGCGGCGCTTCGTCAAGAGTCGGAGCCCGTGATCCGCCTGGTCATTCGCTTCCAGTTTGACGGCGACCACACCGTTGAATGCAGGCTCACCAAGGACGCCAGATTGCGTGGGCAGATCCTCGACTATCTCCAGACCAAGGGGTGGACGATGCAGCCCTGCCTGAAGCAGGCAGTCCAACGCCCAATGGGAATTCCACCGAGTTTGAATAACTAGCGATCGGCCGGAGCCTCGGCCGCATTCCACCAACCGGGAGATACCTGATGCGACCCGTAATTTTCATCGGCAGTCTGGCCGCCGCCGCAGCGGCTGGGGCGGCGGCGTGCTACGTGCTCGGTACCTCGATCCTCGCCTTCAATCCGGCGCCAGGAAACGGCGCCGTCACCTGTCCAGGCAACGACGCCTGTCCGGCCCAGAACCGCGCAGTTGATCGCCGCATCCGGGGCATCGCGGTGAAGGATAGCGACATCACAAGCGGCGCAGTAATTCTGTGCGACGGAACCGCTACCGTGCCAGGCTGTCGCGAGGGCTATCAGGGGTACTTGGTTCGATACAAGGGTGCGCCCGACTACGTGGCGACCGATCCTGAACAGGCGGCGGCGTGCAACGGCACGACTCCCTGCCGCACGGGTTACCAGATGCTTTATTGCCAGAACTCAAGCTCGGCAAAGCCGACCAAGGGCTGCGCCGTGCTGCCGCAACTACAAAACCCCGGCTGGTGACGTCCACCTGGCTTCCGCAGACGCCCCCCGCCAACTAGTCTGGCGACATGAGTAAACCTGCTTCGTCCGGCGCGGCGGGCGCCGCGCCGGACTCGTATTCGGGCCGTGAGCGGCACAAGGCCTTCCAGCCGCCGGCGGACCGCGAGATCTTCGTCTTGCCCCTGGTCATTGCGGCCGAGGACATCGATGACAACCGGCACGTCAACAACGTCGTCTATGTCCGCTGGCTGCAGGATGTTGGCACCGCCCACTGGAACGCGCGCTTCGACGAGGCGACGCGGGCGAAGTGGTCGTGGGTGTGCTTGCGCCACGAGGTCGACTACCGCCGGCCGCTCGAACTCGGCGATGCGGTGACGGCCCGCACCTGGGTCGGCGTTCCCCAAGGGCCGCGCTTTGCCCGCTATGTCCTGATCGAAGGCCCCAGGGGCGTCGCCGCCCAGGGGTTGTCGGAATGGGTGCTGGTGGATTCCGCGACCATGCGCCCGGCGCGGATTCCGGCCGAGTTGCTGGGGCCGTTCGAGGTCTAGCGAAATTTCCCCTTCTCCGGAGGAGAGGGAGGTCCCGGCGTGCCGGACCCCCGCGAAAGCGGGGGGTAGGCCCACGCTGGAGGGTGAGGCGGAACCATGACTTCCAAAGATTTGCGCCTGCCGCCCGCCAGTCGTCCATCGTGGTGGTTCCCCCTCACCCCCCCACGCGAGAACCTTCGCGCTCACGCGCTCCGGTGCGTGGGACCCTCCCTCTCCTCCGGAGAAGGAGCGCGCGCATCACCCTCTACCGTTCCGCCACCGGGTTCATCACCCGGATGGGCGCGCCACGGCGCACGCCCAGCTCGCGGTAGCTCCAGGTGAATTCGACGATCCTGAACATGGCCTTGCAGTAATCCGGCCGCACCCGCATCGCCGTCACCTTCGGCCGCCAGGGCGAGCCCTTCACCGTCAGGCGAAAGCTGTCCTTGGCCGTGCAGCCGCTGGAGCCCACCCGCAGGGTCAGGCCCCGCGCGTCGACTTTCGCGCCATGGATCGTCTCGACCGTCGGATGATCCAGCTGGATGAAATGCAGCTCTGGTCGGGCCTGGGCCGCCGAGGCGGCGAGGGCGAACAAGGCGGTCAGAATCAGCAGGGTGCGGCGGAACATGGCGATCACTCCTCGCCGCCAATCTCGCGCCCGTCGCTTGAACCGCGCCTGAACGGCCAGGCTTGCCGGATGACAGGTTCACCCTCCTCCCTCGTGAGCGCCAGCGAACGGGGGAGGTGGCGCGAAGCGCCGGAGGGGGCGTGCGGAAAGCGCCGCGCCTTGTCCCTTCGCCCCCTCCACCACTTCGTGGTCCCCCTCCCCCGCTCGCTGCCGCGAGCAGGGGAGGAGAAAGAAAAAAGGGCCCCGGATCGCTCCGGGGCCCTTCTGAATTTCCGTGGGTTCGACGTGGCTTACGAGGCGTAGAACTCGATGACGAGGTTCGGCTCCATCTTCACCGGGTACGGC
>JANNVY010000095.1:0-2404 GCA_031408375.1 Pseudomonadota bacterium
CGGCTTCGTCGTGCGCGACACCGAACCCGGCGACATCTTCGTGCATGTGGAAATTCTTCACCGTTGTGGTCTTGACGACCTGCAGCCGGGGGAGGACGTGATGGTCCGGTTCGCGGACGGTCCCAAGGGGCTGGTCGTGGCGGAGATTCAACCGGGCTGAGGCCCGCCGTCGCCGGAAGTCACCCATGTGTATTACCGATCGCCGAGGCCTGATGGCCGTTTCGTCGGCGGCGCTCCTCGTTCTGGCTGCCTGCGCCGCGCCCGACAAGGCCGGCGCCGAGCCGGGCGCCATCTCCCCGCTGGAAGATCTCCAGGTCGTCACCCGCACGGGGACCCACAGCTTCAAGGTCGAGATTGCCGACGATGAGGCCGAGCGCACCCAGGGCCTGATGAACCGCCCGTCGATGGGGCCGGACCGCGGCATGCTGTTCCAGTTCCCGGACGAGCGCGATCGCAGCTTCTGGATGCACAACACCTACATCCCGCTGGACATCATCTACATCGACCACACCGGCAAGATCGTCTCCATCGCCGCCAACGCCACGCCGTTCTCGGAAACTCCGATCCCGTCCATGGGCGCGGCCAATGGTGTTCTGGAGCTGAACGGCGGCCGCGCGGAGGCGCTTGGCATCCAGGCCGGCGACACGGTCAGGCATCCGTTCTTCCGTAGCCAGTAGGGCAGGCTCCAAGCCGCGTTGCGGCGCGGGGGCGAGCGTGGCAAAGAGGCGCCTCGCCGACGGTCCGGGGCGTAGCGCAGCCTGGTAGCGCATCTGCTTTGGGAGCAGAGGGTCGCAAGTTCGAATCTTGCCGCCCCGACCATCTGGCTGAAGGAAGGGAGACGAGCCATGCTCGCGCGCATCTACCGCCCGGCCAAGCCGGCCATGCAGTCCGGCAAGGCCAAGACCACGAGCTGGATCCTGGAGTTCGAACCGGCCTCGGCGCGCACGCCCGACCCGCTGATGGGCTGGATCTCGTCGCGAGACATGAATGGCCAGATCAACCTGACCTTCGAGACCCGCGAGCAGGCGGTCGAATACGCCCAGCGACACGGCATTCCGTTCCGGGTCTTCGAGCCGCACGAAACCAGAACGATTATAAAGGCCTATGCGGATAATTTTGCCTACGGCCGCAAGCAGCCCTGGACCCACTGAGGGGTCACAACGGGCGCCCTTAGCTCAACCGGATAGAGCACCTGCCTTCTAAGCAGGCGGTTACAGGTTCGAGTCCTGTAGGGCGCGCCATCCTGCTTCCCCCGGAACTGATCCGGGGTTCGTAGGACTGAGGTTGCATCCATTTGAGTCGTCGTCACCACCCCGAGCCATCCCTTCCCGCCGTCATTCCGGACAAGCGAGCGGAGCTCGCGCCGATCCGGAACCCAGCAAGCGGCACGCGTGAAGCTGGCGTTGCAGCGGTGAGGGCGGTGCTGCTGGGTTCCGGATAAGCCTTCGGCTTTCCGGAATGACGGCGAGGTAGATGAGCGCGTGGCTATTTGGATGTCGGGTAGCCCGCCAGCGCCTGTTCAAGGTCCGCGATCAAATCCTCCGCCGCCTCCAGACCGATGTGCAGCCTCAGCAACGGCCCGGCCAGCGCTGCCTGATGCACCCGCCTCCCTAGCTGCGGATCTTCGAAGGTGGCGAGGCTCTCGAACCCGCCCCAGGAGTAACCGAGGCCGAAGAGTTCCAGGCGGTCCAGGACGGCTTCGGCCTGTTCACGGGTACCGGGCTTCAGCACCACGCCCATCAGCCCCGACGCACCGGTGTAGTAGCGCTTCCACAAGGCATGGTGCGGCGATGAGGGCAGGGCGGGCCAGAGGACTTCGTGGACCTGGGGCTGGGCGGCCAGCCATTCGGCGACCTCGCGGGCGTTGGCGTCGTGCTGGGCCAGGCGCAGGGGCAGGGTGCGCAGGCCGCGCAGCACCAGCCAGCAATCGTCGGGCGAGGCGTACCAGCCGGCGTCCTCGATCAGGGCCGCGATCCTGCGCGCCAGGCCGTCGTCATTGGTGGCGATGGAACCCAGGAAGACGTCGGAATGGCCGCCGGCGTATTTCGACAGGGCCTGGACGCTGAGATCGACACCGTGGGCCAGCGGCTTGAAGTAGAGGCCCGCCGCCCAGGTGTTGTCCATCAGGGTGACGAGGCCGGCGGCCTTGGCGCCCTTCGCCAGGGCCGGGACATCGACCATGTCGAAGGTCACCGTGCCGGGCGACTCGATGTGCAGCAGCTTGGTCGCCTCGTCCTTCAGCGCCAGGATTTCGTCGGCCGACCCTGCGGGCGGATAGAAGGTCGTGGTCACGCCCCAGCGCTTCATCTCGCGCCCGAAGAACCGTCGCGTTGGGCCATAGGCGGCGTCGGTGACCAGCACGCCGTAGCCGGGCCGAAGGACCGCCTGGGCCGCCACCGTCACC
>JANNVY010000096.1:0-3944 GCA_031408375.1 Pseudomonadota bacterium
CGTCCGGCCTATGTTCCCTGAACCGAAGCCACGAAAGCCGCCCGCATGAGTCTCAAGGTCGCCGTTCAGATGGACCCGATCCAGTCGGTCAACATCGATGCCGACACCACCTTCATGCTGGCGCTCGAGGCCCAGGCGCGGGGTCACGCGCTGTGGGTCTACCAGCCCGAGCAGCTGGCCCTGGAGAACGGCGTGGTCACCGCCCGCGCCCGGCCGATGACGCTGCGCGCCGAAAAGGGAAACCACGTCGACCTCGGCGCCGAGGTCACGCTGAACCTGCATGACGACGTGGACGTGGTGCTGCTCAGGCAGGATCCCCCCTTCGACATGGCCTACATCACCACCACCTTCATGCTGGAACTGATCCACCCCAAGACCCTGGTGGTGAACGACCCCGCCGAGGTGCGCTCGGCGCCGGAAAAGCTGTTCGCCCAGCACTTCCCCGAGCTGCAGCCGCCGACCCTGATCACCTCGGACCTCGCCGCGCTCACCGACTTCCACCGTCGTCACGGCGACGTCGTGGTCAAACCGCTGCACGGCGCCGCCGGTTCGGGCGTGGTCAAGCTGGGCAGGGACGATCCCAACCTGGGCGCGCTGCTGGACCTGCACATCTCCATCCAGCGCGACCCGGTGGTCATCCAGGCCTTCGTGCCGGCCGTGGTGAAGGGCGACAAGCGCATCATCATCGTCGACGGCGAGGTGGTCGGCGCCATCAACCGCATCCCGTCCAAGGGCTCGATCCGCTCGAACCTGGCCGTCGGCGGCACGGCGCATGCGGTCGAACTGTCCGGCCGCGACCGCGAGATCTGCGCCATCGTCGGCCCGGTGCTGAAGGCCAAGGGCCTGCTGTTCGTCGGGCTGGACGTGATCGGCGGCTATCTGACCGAGATCAATGTGACGTCGCCGACGGGCGCGCAGCAACTGAAGCGGTTCGGCGGCGGGGATGCGGCGGCGGCGCTGTGGGATGCGGTGGAGAGGCGGCGATAGCTTTAGCCCCTCTCCCTTGGGAGAGGACGCGAGCGGCTCGCGCAGCGAGACGGAGCGGGAAAGGGCCGCCGTGGTCCGCCTCCCTTCGGCCCTCACCCGGGTCTGCTGCGCATCCCCGTCCTATCCCAAGGGAGAGGAGAGACGGCGACGCCGTCGACAACGCCCTGCGCCACCACCTCCCCAATCGCCGCCGAGTGCTTGAACCCGTGGCCTGAGCAGGCTGACACCACCGTGATCCTCTCGCTCTCCGGATGCCGGTCGATCACGAACCCCGCATCCGGCGTCACCGTGTAGAGGCAGGCGGCGGATCTCAGGCAGCGGCTGGAGACCGCAGGCATGAAGGGCGCGATGCATTCGGCGTGGGTGCGGGCGGCCTCTTCGGCGGTGACGGTACGGTCGACCGTGTCCGGCGTGGTGGCGACACCCTGCTGTTCGGTGGCGATCTTCACGCCGTCACGGGGGCCATCGATGGCGGGGAAGCCGTAGATGACGCGGTCCTCTACCGGCAGCTCCCAGATGAAGACGGGGCAGCGCTCGGGCGCGAACGGGGCGGGGTCGCCGTCAATGTCGAACCAGAACAGCACCTGCCTTCGCACGGTGAACAGCGCCTGCAGCGGGGGCGGCAGGAAGTCGCGCACCCAGGCGCCGGCGGCGATGACCAGGCGGTCGGCGGCGTAGTGGCCCTGGTCGGTGCGCAGCCACACGCCGTCGCCCTCCTCCGCGAAGCCCAGCACCTTCTCCCCGCGCTTCAGCGTCGCGCCGCGCCGTTCGGCGAGGACGAGCTGGGTCGCGATACAGGCCTCCGGGCGGAGGTATCCGGCGTCGGGCTCAAAGTAGCCGACCTCGTCCTCGGCGACGGCGAAGGGCGGGAAGCGGCGGCGGATCTCGGCGGCGTCGAGGCGTTCGTGGGCGATGCCGTGCTGGACCGCCGCATCGAGGGTGTTGTTGAAGAAGTTGGGCACGTGGACCGAGGCGTTGGTGGCGTCCGACGAGATCACCAGCATGCCCGTGGTGGTCATCAGATCTGCGCCGGTCTCGGCCTCCAGCTCGCGCCAGATCTGGTGGCTGCGTATGGCCAGCGGCGAGTAGACGGCGCCCTCGCCGATGGCCAGGCGGGTAATGCGGGTGTCGCCGTGCGACGAGCCGAAGGCATGGGGCGGTGCATATTGATCAATGCCCAGGACGCGCACGCCGCGCCCCGCCAACTGGCACACGGTCGCCGCCCCCATGGCCCCCAGGCCGATCACGATGACGTCGAAGCGTTCCACGGCCTGAGCCTAGCAGCACGTTCGCCGGTGGCTATGGCCGCGGGGGCGGGATATCCGTGGCCCCATGAGCGACCCCGACGACAAGCCGCAAGCCAAGATCGTTTCCCTCGACGAGCGCCGCCGCGCCGACGCCGCGCGCCAGAAGGCCGAACTGGCTGACTCGGTGGCGGCCGCGAAGAAGGCGCGGTCGAACGGAGCCCCCCAGACCTACCGCCAACAGATGCAGGGCCGCGCCGCCAATAACAGCGGCGAGCGGCCGGACCTCCTGCGCGGCTTCGGTACGGTCGTCGCTTGGATCGTCTGGGCGGGACTGGCGGCCTCGCTGGTGCTGGCCCTGGTTGGCACGGTGCTGCGGGGCTGAGGCCTGCGCTGACGGAACCCGCCGCAAACCTCCTGATGAAATGATCGCGCCTTCGGGTCTGGGCGTGTCAAGGACGCGGCCCGCAGGGCCGCGCCGGCGGAGCCGGTGCTTCGCATCCTTGAGACGCCCAGACCCCGGCGCAAAATGGCCTTCAAGAGGTCAGGGACGGGTGTGTTTTCAGGGTGAATCTCCCGCCTCTCCCCTGCGGAGAGGCGGGTGGCGGAGAGGCGGGTGGCCGCGAAGCGGGCTCCGGGAGAGGGGCCGCCCGCGCCCCTACAACCGCCCCAGCCGGCTCCCGTGCCGCGCGGTCAGCGCCAGCGTCCAGTCGTCCGGCAGCGCCTTCAGCAGCGCCGCGATGGTCTTGTAGGGCGCGCCCGGGACGCAGATGGGGCGGTTGGCCTCCGCCGCCTCATAGCCCGCCTCCGCTACCTCCTCGGCGCCCATCCACAGCCACTCGGGGACGGCCTTGGTCATGGCGTCGCGCGAGCCGTTGACGTCGTGGAACTCACTGAAGGTGTAACCGGGGCACAGCGCCGATACGTGCACGTCGCGGTCGCGGACCTCGAGATGGAGCCCTTGCGAGAACTTGATCAGCCAGCTCTTGGTCGGGCCGTAGAGGGTGTCGCCCCCGGTAGCGGGCAAGAGGCCGGCGACAGAGCAGACGTTGACGATGCGTCCGAACTTGCGGTCCAGCATGTCGGGCAGCACCCGGTGGGCCAGCTCGGCGGGGGCCAGCAGCAGCACCTGCAGAAAGGCGCGGTGGTCGCTCCAGGCCGAGGGGGCATAGCCGCCGGTGTTGGAATATCCGGCGTTGTTGACCAGGGCGTCGACCACCCGGCCCTCGCCGTGGATCTCGTTGATCAGCTTTTCCGGACCGGACGGGTCGGAGAGGTCGGCGGGGACCACCAGGGTCTCGACGCCGTATTTCATGCGGATTTCGTCGGCCAGCTGGTGCAGGCGCTCGGCGCGGCGGCCGGTCAGGGCCACGTCCCAGCCGTGGGCGGCATAGACGCGCGCGAAGGCCTGTCCGATGCCGGCGGACGCTCCGGTGATAAGGCACAGGCGTCGGGTCATGGCGCGCGCCCTCCGTCAGGCGTTAGGGTGGACCAGCATCTGGCGAAATCCTCGTCCTTCGACAAGCTCAGGATGAGGATTTCTAACGAATCCCACAGTAGGCCTCCCACAGTAGCCCTCATCGTGAGCCTGTCGAACGATGCGCGCGGCTCCGCTCAAGCCACGCCGGAAACGTCGATCTGGGCCAGAAGGTCGGCGACGGTGATCTGCGACAGCCGCTCGGCCGCCGCGGCGTCGGCGGCGCGGATGGCGGC
>JANNVY010000097.1:0-19312 GCA_031408375.1 Pseudomonadota bacterium
TGTCCGCCCTGGCCGCCGCGCTGCTGCTGGCCGCCTGCGCCACCACCGACTCGGCGCCCGCGCCGGTACAGCCCGCGCGCGCCTCGGCCATGCCGACCGACCTGACGCCCGATGGCGTGAAGGCTGCCGACCCCTACCTGTGGCTTGAGGAAGTCCACGGCCAGCGGGCCATGGACTGGGTCAACCAACGCAACACCGACGCCCATGCGAAACTCGAAGAGGATCGCCGTTTCGAGACCTACCGCTCGGAAGCCTACGCCATCCTGTCGGCCACCGACCGCACGCCGATCCCCGGCTTCCTCGACGGCCGCCTCTACAATTTCTGGGCGGACGACGCCCACATCAAGGGCATCTGGCGGCGCACGACGCTCGCCTCCTACCGCTCGACCGCGCCGCAGTGGGAGACAGTGTTCGACGTCGACGCGCTGGCCCGCACTGAAGGCAAGAACTGGATCTGGAAGGGCGCGGACTGCCTCGGCTCCGACGAACGCTACTGCCTGATTAGCCTGTCGGACGGCGGCAAGGACGCGGTCGAGCTGCGCGAATTCGACACTCGCACGCGCCAGTTCGTGGCCGGCGGCTTCCGCCTGCCCGAGGGCAAGCACCGGGTCTCGTGGCTGGACAGGAACACCCTGCTCGTGGCCACCGATTTCGGCCCGGGAACCCTGACCGAGAGCGGCTACCCCTACATTGTGCGCACCCTCAAGCGCGGCCAGACGCTCGACCAGGCCACCGAGGTCTATCGCGGCGCCCAGGGCGACGGCGGCTATGGCGTCTCGGCCAATGTCATGCGCGACGCCGACGGCAAGGTGCTGGCCACCATCATCGACCGACCGCTGGATACCTTCCGGGCCGAGCAATATCTGCTCACGCCCCGGGGGCCCAGGCGCCTGACCCTGCCCAGCCGCGTGGCGCTCTACGGCGTGCTGGACGACCGGCTGATCCTGGTCAACGCCGAGGACTGGTCCCTGGGCGGGCAGAGCTTCAAGGCCGGCTCGCTGCTGGCCATTCCGTTGAAGAGCCTCACGGGAACTCCCGGGACCATCGACCGCAATCAGGCCCTGCTGTTCGAGCCGACCGCGCGCCAGTCGGTCAACTCGGGCGTGGCCAACTATGCCCGCACCGTGGTCCTGACCCGCGACCGCGTCGTGGCCTCGATCTATGACAATGTCCGCGGCGGCCTGGTCTCCTTCGCGCCCGGCCGCACCGGCTGGACCCGCACCAGCCTGCCGGTCCCGGCCAATTCCTCGGTCAACCTGGTAGATGCCAGCCGCAGGGACAATCGCCAGGTCTTCTATTCGGTGGAAGGCTTCATCACCCCGTCGACGCTGATGCTGGGCGACGCGACGACGGGCCAGGCGGCCACGGTTCGCACTTCGCCGGCGCGGTTCGATGCCGCCAACTTCCAGGTCGACCAGTTCGAGGCCACCTCCAGCGACGGCGCCAAGATCCCCTATTTCGTGGTCCGGCCCAGGGATCTGGCCATGGACGGCAAGGCCCCGACCATCATGTACGGCTACGGCGGCTTCGAGGTCTCCAAGCCGCCCGCCTACATCGCCGAGATGGGCAAGCTGTGGCTCGAGAAGGGCGGGGTCTACGTCAACGCCAATATCCGTGGCGGAGGCGAGTTCGGCCCGAACTGGCACCAGTCGGTGCTTCGGGAAAATCGCCAGCTGGCCTTCGATGACTTCACCGCCGTGGCGCGCGACCTGATCGCGCGGAACATCACCTCGCCCCAGCACCTAGGGATCTATGGCCGCTCGAACGGCGGGGTCCTGACCTCCGTCGCCATCACCCAGCACCCCGAGCTGTTCAACGCCGCGGTCATCGAGAGCCCGTTGATCGACATGCTGCGCTACCCCTACCTGCCGGCCGGGGCGTCCTGGATCGGCGAGTATGGCGACCCGCGCCTGCCCGCCGACGCGGCCTTCATCGCCCGCTACTCCGGCTACCAGAACGTCCGCTGGGACCAGCCCTATCCGTGCGTCTACGTCACCACCAACACCGGCGACGACCGCGTTCACCCCGGCCACGCGCGCAAGTTCACGGCCCGGATGATGGAATATGGCTACAACCCGGTCTTCTACGAGGACACCTCAGGCGGCCACTCCTACGACGCCGACCCTCGCGCCAACGCGAGGCGCTGGGCGCGGCACTACGTCTATCTGGCGCAACAGTTGATGGACGACACGCCGCATCGGTGAGGACGGCGCTTGCTCCTCTCCCTTGGGAGAGGACGAGGTTGCGAAGCAAACTCGGGAGAGGGCCACCCGCGGGCCCTCTCCCGCTCCGTCCCGCTGCGCGGGCCGCTCGCGTCCTCTCCCAAGGGAGAGGGGGGACGCCAAAGTTTTTGAAACCAAATCTGTGCCGCCGTCGTAAGCTGAACCGATGACCGCGCTCGCGCCCCTTTCCCCGTTCGTCGCCGCCGATCCCAAGGCGCTGGACCCCGCCAAATTCCGCGACCCGGCCATCACTGTGAAGGGCGAAGCGAGAGCGTCCGTCGCCCTGAGCGGCCTGGACACCCTGTGGTTCAATACCGGCACGCTCTGCAACATCGCCTGTCTCAACTGTTACATCGAAAGCAGCCCGAAGAACGACGCACTGAGCTACATCACGGTGGCCGAGGTCGAGGCCTATCTCGACGAGATCGCGACCCTGGCCCTGCCCACCCGCGAGATCGGCTTCACCGGCGGCGAGCCGTTCATGAACCGCGAGATCATCGCCATGGTCGAGGCGGCGCTTTCGCGCGGTTTAGAGGCCCTGGTCCTGACCAACGCCATGCGCCCCATGCGCCGGTTCGAGTCCGAGCTGCTCGCGCTCCACAAGAGTCATGGCCACCGCCTGACCCTGCGCATCAGCCTCGACCACCCCACCGCCGCCGTCCACGACGCCGAGCGCGGCGATGGTTCGTTCGCGATCACGATGGAGGGTCTCGGTTGGCTGGCGCGTCAGGGCTTCTCATTGGCCGTCGCGGGCAGGCATCTTCCGCACGAGGATGAGGCCGATGCGCGAGCCGCCTTTCAGCGCCTGTTCGACGCCCACGACATCCCCATCGACGCGGCCGACCCGACCCGCCTGGTGCTGTTTCCCGAGATGGACGTCCGGGTCGATGTGCCCGAGATCACCACCGCCTGCTGGAGCATCCTGGGCAAGTCGCCCGATGACGTCATGTGCGCGTCCAGCCGCATGGTGGTGAAGCGCCGCGGCGCCGAGCGACCCGCCGTCCTGTCCTGCACCTTGCTGCCCTACGATCCGCAGTTCGAGCTGGGCGCGACCCTGGCGGACGCCCTGGGCCCCGTCGCGCTGAATCACCCCCACTGCGCCAAGTTCTGCGTGCTGGGCGGGGCGAGTTGTTCCGCGCGCTAGACGCCGATCCGGGCCATCAACTCCTGCAGCACCCTTTCCACATGAGTGGACAACTGACCCTGTGGGCGAATCGCCCACTGCAGGACAGCGCTATGCCAGTGCGATTCGATCAGGTCGGCGGTCGCTATGCGATCGGCTGGACGGCCGGTCAGGCGGGCGGCTATCGCGCCGCGGATCATGATCATCCGGCCTCTTGCCAACGCCGCGAGGTCGGGGTTGGAGAGGCCTTCCCGCAGAAAGGTGAGATGGTCTCCAAAGCGCTCCTGTTCGCCGAAACCTGCGGAGAGTTCACCCAGCAACGCAGGGATGTCTGCGTCCTGCCGCTCGTCCAGCCAAGGCCTGAGCCTGGCATTGGCGTATGCAAAGGCTGCCAGCAAGAGCTCGGCCCGGGAACGGAACCGCTGGATCACGGTGGACGCCGCCACCCCCGCTGCTTCGGCCAACCGAACCAGGGTGAAGCCTTCACCGCCGCCGTCGGCCAGGACCGCGAGCGCACGCTCCAGAACCTGCCCGTCGGAGACCAGCTTGCGCCTGCCCATGACCCCTCTCTTATTTATAACTGTGCATTCAGTTATTTATTGCGTTGGCACTTGTCCACAGGCGGCGCCCTCGATCTCCACAGGGCCTGACTCCCGGAATTTGCCTCGCATTCGCTGAATTCGAGGCCCGCGGCAGCCCGCTCAGGGACGGACCTGGAAGCTAGCCTGGCCAGTTAGCCGAAGGAGAAATTCAACAACAGGCCTGTTCCGGATTGTGACGGAATCGACCTCGCGCCGCGTCCGCGGGCCGGTTCGCGTCCGCACCCGGACATGGCGACGCCGCGACCTGGATCCTCCACATCAGCGTGACGAATTGGGGAAAACCCGGCAGTCGATCGGCCGGCGAGTCCACAGGCCGGATCGGACGCAGGCGAACGGACCTGCGGTGCGGTCGGGTTCAGATGCCCGCCGGTCCATGATCAGCCGCCAAGGTTGATGGCCGTGGGATCACTCCGTCCACAGCCCGGCGCCTGATTGTTGAAAAGTCGCTTAGCGCGCTTCGACGCCGAAGGCCTGGCGGCAGACCTCGGCCCCGAACCCATCGCTCATCTGCTCTTCGGCTTCCGCCATGGCGATGGCGCCCAGGCGCGAGCCCGTGACGGTGCGGCCGATGGTGTATTCGCCGACCACCTGGCCGGTGGCGACGTCGACCAGACGGGCGGAGCCTCGCACCTTGTTCTGGCCGAACAGGACGGCGGTGACGAAGGGGTTGGCCTTGGTCAGCTTGTCCAGCCGCGCCTCGATCCGCAGCACCCGCGCGCCGGTGGCGCAGGTCGCGACCCTGGCCTGGACGCGGGCGGTGAACAGGGCGTCGAACTCGGGAGTCACGTTGATGTCCGGACTGCGCTGGAGCGTCACACTCTCGACCCGGGCGTCCGTGCGCCAGTTGGTCGGCAGGTCGGAGACTGCGGCCGAGTTGGAGGTCGAGACACAGCCCGCGAGCAGCAGCGAGCTTGCAGCTGAGGCCGCGGCGGTCAGGATAAGGCGCTTGGTCGCGTCACGCTTCATGGGGAAGCCCTCCGTCAGACAAGGATCGGTGGCGCTGATAGCGGGAATGGAGACGGCAGCCAAGACGGGCAGCTCTCCGCGACGGCCGCCTTCTCCCGGCTGCGTACCGAATTGTGGATTACGGGGATAAGTCTCGGTTGTGCCCGAAGACCTCGGCCAGCAATCGGCCCTCTGCGGCGCGGCTGGAGCCGGCGCGCCAGGCGACCACGATCTCGCGGCTGGCGTGGGCGGCTGCCAGGGGTCGGATGGTGACCGCTGCGTGGTCGGTCAGGCCCGCCTCCACCGCCATGGCCGGCAGGAAGGTCACCCCCAGCCCGGACGACACCATCTGCACCAGAGTGGGCAGCGAAGTGGCGGCGAAGCTTTCCTCGTCCGAGGTCTTGGGCGGCGCCAGGCCACAGGCGGCGAGCGCGTGGTCGCGTAGACAGTGACCATCTTCCAGCAGGATCAGGTCGTCGCCCTCCAGCTCCTTGGCAGTCACTCGCGTTGCGCTGGCGATGCGATGGTTGGCGGGCGCTGCGGCCAGCAGCTCATCATCGCTGACGTGGGCCCATTGCAGGCCGCTCATGTCGTAGGGCAAGGCGATCAGGGCTGCGTCGAGCGCGCCGGTCCGGAGGTCAGCCACGAGGCGACTGGTCAGGTCCTCACGGAGGAACAACCGTAGCTTGGGGTACTCGCGGCGCAGCACCGGCAGGGTCTTCGGCAACACGAAGGGCGCGATGGTCGGGATGACGCCCAGCCGGAACCGGCCCGCCAGCGGCTGACCCGCCGCGCGCACCGCCTGCACCAGGTCGTCGGCCTGGGCCAGGATGGTCTCGGCGCGGCCCACCGCCTCGCGCCCCGCCGCGGTCAGGATGGCGCCCGAACGCGCCCGCTCGACCACCCTGGCGCCCAGGATCTTCTCCAGCTCGGCGATGCCGGCCGAAAGCGTGGGCTGGGTGACATGGGCGGCGTCCGCGGCCCTGGAGAAGGAGCCGTGCTCGGACAGGAGCTTGAGATACTGGAGCTGGCGCAGGGTGGGGGTCATCGCGGATGTATAGAGTGTATCTATGCCAAATCCAAAAACAATCGATTGGACCTTTGTCTCGTCAGTCCCTAAAGCCCCCCTCAAGCGGTTTCGGCCGCGCCCCATTATCCAACGGAGAGAAGACATGATCGGCGTCGGCGAGAAGCTGCCTGAGTTTGACATCGTGGGCGTGAAGCCCGGCTTCAACAGCCATGAAGAGAACGGCGAGAGCGCCTTCGAGGGCCTGAACGGCGAGAGCTTCCCGGGCAAGTGGAAGGTCATCTTCTTCTACCCGAAGGATTTCACATTCGTCTGCCCGACCGAAATCGCCGAGTTCGCCCGTCTGGGCAAGGAATTCGCCGACCGTGACGCCATCGTCCTGGGGGGATCGACTGACAATGAATTCGTCAAGCTGGCCTGGCGCCGCGACCACGCCGACCTGTCGAAGCTGCCGATCTGGCAGTTCGCCGACAACGGCGGCCGCTTCGCCCGCGACCTCGGCATCCTCGACCCCAACGAAGGCGTCGCGCTCCGCGCCACCTTCCTGGTCGACCCGCACAACGTGGTCCAGCACATCACCGTCAACGCGCTGAGCGTCGGCCGCGCGCCGGGCGACACCCTGCGCGTGCTGGACGGCCTGCAGACCGACGAGCTCTGCGCCTGCAACCGTCCGGTTGGCGGCGAAGTCCTCAAGCCGGCGGCGTAGCCTAACGCCGACTTGCGCTCGGGGGGCGAGCCCTCCCCCTCTTTGCCCGCCCCCCGAGCCCTTATTTCCGAGACCTGGAGCCTGACGATGAACCTCGACGCCCTGCGCGAGCTGGTCCCCGCCTATGCCAAGGACCTGTCCCTGAACCTGGGAACCCTGGCCGGCGAAACGACGCTGTCGCCTGAGCAGCTGCAAGGCTGCTTCCTGGCCTCGGCCTATGCGACGGGCGTGCCCGCCGTGGTCCAGGCGGTGGAGGCGGCCACGGCCGACCTCGCACCCGAACTGAAGGACGCCGCCAAGGCGGCGGCGGCGATCATGGGGATGAACAACATCTACTACCGCTCGCTGCACCTGCTCCATAACCAGGAGTACCGGACGCTTCCGGCGCGGCTGCGGATGAACGTGCTGGCCAATCCGGGCGCTCCAAAGCTGGACTTCGAGCTGTGGTCGACGGCGGTTTCCGCCATCAACGGCTGCGGCGCCTGTCTGGATTCCCACGAGGGCGAGCTGCGCAAGCACGGGGCCACCAACGTCCAGGTCCATGCGGCGCTGCGCATCGCCGCCGTGGTGGGCGCCGTCAGCCAGGTGCTGCGCGGCGAGGCGGCGGCAACCGCGGCCTGAGCCAGACGTTTGATCTGAACTGCACTTGATCCCGGCCGCCCCCTCCGTGCGGTCGGGATTTTCTTTTGGGCGGAGGCTAGGCGGCTTCGAACCGCACCGGTTCGCCCCAGAAGGTCTCGACCAGGCCCGACTGCAGCCCCGCCTTGCCGGTGGTCAGGAAGCGCCGCCCGCCCGAGCTCCCGACATCGTATTCCGGGTGGCGCGCGAAGTAGCGCTCCAGCGCATCGGCCGTGGCGTCGGGCTGGTTGATCAGGGGCGTGCCCGGCGGCAGGGCCGCGGCGAACAGGTCGGCGACGATCTCGTAGTGGGTGCAGCCCAGGATAGCCCGGTCCGGCGGCCGTCCGATGCGGGCCTTGAGCGCGTCGGCGTGACCCTGGATGACGCCCATCAGATCCTCGCGCGAGGCGTCCTCCTCGATCATCCCGGCCAGGCCCGAGCAGGCCTCGGAGAAGACCGCGATGTCCTCGCGGCGCTTGGCGATCTCGATCTCGTAGACGCGGCTGTCGGCGGTGGCGACGGTGCAGAACACCCCGATCACGTCCAGCATCTCGATCTTGTCGCCGCGGGGCGTGCTTTCGTACTCCCAGGGCAGGCCGGTGGCCGCCTCGATGGTCGGCACGATCAGGCCCAGCACATTGACCTTGCGCCCGGTCTCGCGCCGGTATTGCGGCAGCCAGGTCTGCTGCAGGCGCCGCAGCGCGATAGCCGAGGCGGTGTTGCAGGCCAGGACCACCAGGTCGCAGCCGGCCTCGAACAGGCGCTCAACGCCGGCCTTGGTGAGCTCGACGATCTCCTCGCCGGCGCGGCCGCCGTACGGCGCGTTGGCCTGGTCGGCCAGGTACACGAAGTCGGCCTGCGGAAAGCGGGCGACAAGGGTGCGATGGACGGTCAGTCCGCCCACCCCGGAATCGAAAACGCCTATGGCCATGGGTCTAGGGCTTTAGCGGCGCAACCGGACCGAATACAAGCCGTTCATGTGGCGTTGCTTTCAGCATGCGATAGGGTGCACGCTGAAACTCGCCGGCCAAGGAGCCGTTCCCCCATGAATCGCCGTAATTTCCTCGCCGCCTCGACCGCGGCCGCCGCCTTGGGCGGATGCGCCACCATGACTTCTGACGCAGTCGCGACGGCTCCGACCGCGCCGGCCTCGTCCAACCCGCTGCTGCAGCCGTGGCCCAAGGGCGCCTTCGACGGCGTGGCTCCGTTCGACAAGGTCAAGGTCGCCGACTTCCCCGAGGCGCTGGAACTGTCGCTGGCCGAGCGCAAGCGCGAGATCGACGCCATCGCCAACGACATGGCCGCGCCGACCTTCGCCAACACGGTGGAGGCCCTGGAGCGCGCCGGCGCCACCTACGGCCGCGTGTCCTCTATGTTCGGCACCTGGTCCAGCTCGATGAGCGACGACGCCTTCCAGAAGATCGAGGCCGAGTGGACGCCCAAGCTGTCGGCGGCCTCCGACGAGATCTCGCTGAACGCCGCCCTGTTCCGCCGCGTCGACGCGGTGATGAACTCGCCGGAGAAGGCGCGTCTGACGCCCGAGCAGCAGCGCCTGCTGTGGCGCACCCACGACGGCTTCGTGCGCGCCGGAGCCAAGGTGACCGAAGCCAACAAGCCGCGCCTGGCGGCGGTGAACCAGGAACTGGCAGGCCTCTACACCGCGTTCCAGCAGAAGGTGCTGGCCGACGAAAACGCCTGGACGGTCCTCACCACTCCGGCCGATGTCGCCGGCCTGCCCGCCGACCTGCTGGCCGGCTTCAAGGCAGCGGCTGACGAGAAGAAGGTGGCCGGCTGGACGGTGGTCAACACCCGCTCGATGGTCGATCCGTTCCTGACCTATTCGTCCAACCGCGCCCTGCGCGAGATGGTCTGGAAGAAGTTCAAGAACCGCGGCGACAACGGCGACGCAAACGACACCAATGCGACCATCGCCGCGATCATGCCGCTGCGCGCCGAAAAGGCCCGGCTCATCGGCTATCCGACGTTCGCCCACTGGAAACTGTCGGACAAGATGGCCGCCACGCCCGAGCGGGCTCAGGCGCTGATGGAGCGGATCTGGGCGCCGACCAAGACCCGCATCGCCGAAGAGGTCGCCGACATGCAGGCGATCGCCGACCAGGAAGGCGCGCGCATCAAGATCGAACCGTGGGACTACCTCTACTATTCAGAGAAGGTCAGGAAGGCGAAGTTCGACCTCGATCAGAACCAGCTCAAGCCCTACTTCGAGCTCAACAAGATGATCGAGGCCAGCCACTACATGGCCAAGCGCCTCTACAACCTCGATCTGAAGGAAGTCACCGGCCAAGTCCCGGTCTTCCATCCGGACATGCGGGTGTGGACCGTGCACGACGCCGGCCGCTTCGTGGGCCTCTTCTACGGCGACAACTTCGCCCGCACCGGCAAGGGCTCCGGCGCCTGGGAGAACGCCTATCGCTCGCAGTCCAACGACGGCAAGCGCGTGACCCCGCTGGTCTCCAACAACAACAACTTCGTCAAGGGCGCGCCGGGTGAGCCGATCCTTATCTCGCTGGACGACGCCCAGACCCTGTTCCACGAGTTCGGTCACGCGCTGCACGACCTTGTATCCGACGTCCGCTATGAGAGCCTGTCGGGCACCAACACCGCGACTGACTTCGTGGAGTTCCCCAGCCAGGTGCATGAGAACTGGGTCCTGTCGGACGCCGTGCTCGACCAGTTCGGCCGCCACTACCAGACCGGCGAGAAGATGCCCAAGGCGCTGCTGGACAAGGTCAACGCCGCCAAGACCTTCGCCCAGGGCTACACCACCGGCGAGTACCTGATCTCGGCCATCGTCGACATGGACATGCACTCGACCCCGGACGGCCGCATCGACGCGGACCGCTTCGAGCGCGAGGACATGGCCCGCATCGGCGCGCCGTCGACCATCGCCATGCGTCACCGCCTGCCCCACTTCAACCACCTGTTCACCAGCGAGGGCTACGCGGCCGGCTACTATAGCTACCTGTGGTCCGACACGATGGGCTCGGACGCCTGGCAGGCCTTCGAGGAGAGCGGCGACGTCTGGAACCCGGCCGTCGCGGCCAGGATGAAGGCCATGATGGCGGCGGGCGACAGCATGGACCAGGGCGAGCTCTACCGCCGCTTCCGCGGTCGCGACCCGGACGTCCGCGCCCTGCTGGCCAACCGAGGCTTCCCGACGAACTAGCCTGGCTCAAGCCAGGTTTCAGGGCGGCGGAGCGATCCGTCGCCCGTCTTCACAGGGCCGGTGCATTACGGCCCGTTAATTCGACGCCTCGGGCCCGGCGCCTTAGGGTCGCGCCCAAACTCGCAATCCCCAGGGGGACTCCGCATGACCCGCATGAACCGCCGCAATTTCCTGGCCGCCTCGACCGCCGCGACGGCGGTGGCCATGGCCCAGCCCGTCTTCGCGCGTGAGGTCTCGACCAACCCGCTGCTCAATCCCTGGACTGGGTCCTACGGAGGCGTGCCGGCCTTCGACAAGGTCAAGGTCGAGCACTTCAAGCCGGCGCTGGATGTCGCCATGGCCGAGAACCTCCGCGAGGTGGAGGCCATCGCCAATAACCCGGCTCCGCCCACCTTCGAGAACACCATCGCGGCGCTGGACGATTCCGGCCGCCTCCTGTCGGACGTCGGCACCTATTACGGGGTCTGGGGCTCGACCCTGAACTCGCCCGAGTTCCAAGCCGTGCAGGGCGAGATGAACCCGAAGTTCGCCGCCCTGGGTGACCAGATCAGCGCCAACGCCAAGCTCTTCGCCCGCGTGGACGCGGTCTACAACTCTCCGGCCAGGGCGTCCCTGACGCCGGAGCAGCAGCGGCTTGCCTGGGTCACATGGAACGGCTTCGTGCGCTCCGGCGCGCGGCTGAACGACGCGCAAAAGGCGCGCGTGGCCGCCATAAACCAGGAACTGGCCACCATCTTCACCGACTTCAACAAGAACCTGCTGGCCGACGAGAACACTTGGACCGTGCTGGAAACCCCGGCGGACCTCGCGGGCCTGTCCGACAGCTACAAGGCGGGCGCGGCGTCCAACGCAAAGGCGCGTGCGTTGGAGGGCAAGTGGCTGGTGATCAACACCCGCTCGTCGGTCGATCCGTTCCTGACCGAGAGCACCAATCGCGCCTTGCGCGAGAAGGTCTGGAAGAAGTTCGTCATGCGCGGCGACAACGGCGATGCAAACGACAACAACGCCTTGATCACGAAGATCCTGAAGCTCCGCGTCGAGCGGGCAAAGCTCTTCGGCTATCCGACGCACGCGCACTACACGCTTGAGAACCGCATGGCCAAGACGCCCGAGGCGGCCATGACGCTGATGGAGGCAGTGTGGGGTCCGGCCGTGGCCCGCGTGCACGAAGAAGTGCGCGACATGCAGGCTATCGCCGACAAGGAAGGCGCCGCGCTCACCATCGAGCCGTGGGACTACCGTTTCTACCAGGAGAAGGTCCGCAAGGACCGCTACGCGCTCGATTCCAACGAGGTGAAGCAGTACCTGCAGCTGGAGAACCTGCGCGAGGGCATGTTCTGGGCCTCGGGCCAGGTCTATGGCTTCGAGTTCCGCCAGATCAGCGACGCCCCCGTCGCCCATCCCGACATCCGCGTGTGGGAAGTCCTGCGCGGCGGCAAGTACTTGGGCCTTTGGTACTTCGATCCCTATGCCCGTCAGGGCAAGCGCTCGGGCGCCTGGATGAACGCCTACCGGGTCCAGGAGCGGTTCAAGGGCGAGATCACCACGATCGTGTCCAACAACTCGAACTTCGTGAAGGGCGCCGACGGAACGCCGGTGCTGATTTCCTGGGACGACGCGCGCACCCTGTTCCACGAGTTCGGCCACGCCATCCACGGCCTGAACTCCAACGTCACTTACCCGACGCTGGCGGGCACGGCGGTGGCGCGCGACTACGTCGAGTTCCCGAGCCAGCTCAATGAGCGCTGGATGACCACTCCGGAGGTGCTCTCGCGCTTCGCCCTGCACCACCAGACCGGCAAGCCGATCCCGACCGAGCTGGTGGCCAAGTTGGAGAAGGCGGCGACCTTCAACCAGGGGTTCGGCACAGTCGAGGCGGTGTCCAGCGCCCTGATCGACATGAAGCTGCACCTGGCCGGCGACGTGACCATCGATCCCGACAAGTTCGAGCGCGAAGAGCTGGCGCGCCTGGGCATGCCCAAGGAGCTGGTGATGCGCCACCGGACGCCGCAGTTCCAGCACGTCTTCGCGTCGGACGGCTACTCGGCCGCCTACTACTCGTACCTCTGGGCCGACACCCTCACCGCGGACGCCTCGGAGGCCTTCGCCGAGGCCCCGGGCGGCTTCTACGACAAGCCCACCGCCAAGCGGCTCTACGAGACCATCATGTCGCGCGGCAACACCGTCGACCCCGCCGAGCAGTTCAGGGCCTTCCGCGGCCGGGACGTCAAGATCGGGGCCCTGATGCGCGACCGTGGCTTCCCGGTCCCGGCGGGCGCCTAGGCGATCGGGGACATCGACGACTTGAGGGGCGGTGGAGCGATCCACCGCCCTTTCGTTGTCTGGCGCGCGGGCGTCCCCATATCGGCGCCATGACCAGAACCCTGAAGATCGACTTCGTCTCCGACATCGTCTGCCCCTGGTGCGCTGTGGGCCTGGGCGGGCTTGAACAGGCGCTGGAGCAGCTGAAGGGCGAGGTCGACGCCGACATCCACTTCCAGCCCTTCGAGCTGAACCCGCAGATGGCGCCCGAGGGCGAGAACGTCGTCGAGCACATCGGCAAGAAATACGGCTCCACGCCCGAGCAGTCGGCGAAGAACCGGGCCATGATCGCCGAGCGCGGCGCGGAGGTCGGCTTCACTTTCAACTTCGACGACGACAGCCGCATCTGGAACACCTTCGACGCCCACCGCCTGCTGCACTGGGCCGCGGTCGAGGGCCGCCAGGCCCAGCTGAAGAAGGCCCTGCTGGCCGCCCACTTTACCGAAGGCCGCAATCCGTCGGACCGCGAAACCTTGGTCGATATCGCGCGTGAAGCCGGTCTCGATGCGGACCGCGCCGCTGACGTCCTGGCCTCGGACCGGTTCGGCGCCGAGGTGCGCGAGCGACAGGCCTTCTATCGCCAGGCCGGGGTCAACGCCGTCCCCGCCGTCATCGTCGAGGACAAGTTCCTGATCTCGGGCGGCCAACCGGCCTCGGTCTATGTCGAGGCCCTGCGTGAGATCGCGGCCAAGGCCTGAGCCGCTTGTCGGTCCCGTTCTGAAACAGGGGCGCGCCGGTCTGCACAAATCGAGCCGAAAAGGCCTGTGTAGCTGTGCATCAATTTGCCGGCGGGCGGCGGCGTTAACCTCGGCGGCGGCTTCCGAGTCGCGGAAACCCCAACGATTCCGAGCCTCTAGCCGACTGGCAAGTTCGCGCGGGCCCCCTTTCTACCGTTCGCTCGTTAGGCGAACTTCCTTACAGCCGGTAAACGGCGTCTGGCCGATCATGCCCCCCGGACACTTTGGGGCACACGATGAAGAACTTCTGGCGCCGCCGTGAGGGAAACGTCGCGATGATCGCGGCGCTCGCATCGCCGCTGATCCTCGGCGGCGCTGCTTTCGGCGCGGACACGACGTACTGGTACTTCCGCGACCTCGAGCTGCAGGCGGCCGCCGACGCCGGGGCCTACGGCGCCGCGATCGAGATGCGCGCCGGCCGGTCGAGCACCGCCGTGCGCGCCGCCGCCCTGCTCGAGGGATCGGCCAACGGCTTCGACGCCGCCGACGGCACGATCACTGTGAATACGCCGCCCACGAGCGGGGCGTACCAGCAGCCCAAAGCGGTCGAGGTGCTGCTGACCGAGCGCCAGGAGCGGTTCTTCAGTGGCCTGTTCGACAGTCGGGTGGTCACCGCAAGCGCGCGAGCCGTGGCCATCTATGAGAGCTCCAGCCGGGCCTGCGTGCTGGCCCTGGACCCGGGCGCCGGTCGCGCCGCCAGCGTCAGCGGCAGCGCCAACCTGACCCTGCGCGGCTGCACCCTGATGTCGAACTCCGTGGCCGCCGACGCGGTCTACATCGGCGGCTCCAGCCACCTGACCGTGCCCTGCGTGATTTCCGTCGGCGGCGTCAATTCCACGGTCGGCCTGAGCATGAACGAGTGCGACGTGCCCGTGACCCAGGCCCCGCCGGTCGCCGACCCGTTCGCCAACCTCCCCGAGCCCCAGCCCAGTGGGTCCTGCCAGAACGCCAACGGCGCCGTGCTGCAACCGGGCCGCTACTGCAGCGGATTGAACCTTAGGGGTGACGTCCGCCTTGCCCCGGGCGTCTATTACCTCGAACGCGGCGACTTCAGGATCAACGCCAACGCCCGCATCACCGGGTCCGGCGTAACCATCTATTTCGCGGACGGTGTCGGCAGCCGCTTCAACGGCACAGCCACCGTCGACCTGACGGCGCCCAGCAGCGGGACCTATTCCGGGGTTCTGTTCTTCGGTGCGCGCGATTCCGGCCGCCAATCCCACGTCTTCAACGGAACGGCCAACTCCGCGATGACCGGCGCCCTGTATTTCCCCGCAGACGACGTCGAGTACGCGGGCAATTTCTCGGGCCGCAACGGCTGCACCCAAGTCGTGGGGCGGACGGTGTCGTGGATCGGCAACGCTACGGTGGAGGTGGATTGCACCGCCTTCGGCATGGCCAATCTGCCGGCCGCCCAACTGATCAAGATGGTGGAGTAGTCCGATGCGCACCTTCCGCAACTGGCTCGACGACCGGCGCGGCGGCGCGGCGGTCGAGTTCGCCATCCTGGTCCCGTTGTTCGGCGCCATCCTTATCGGCTTGATGGTCGCCTGGGAGCCGGCGACCGCCATGCTGAAGCTGCGAGCCGCCGTGCACGCCGGGGCGACCTATGTCCGGGACGGTGGGACGGACGACGCCAAGGCCGTCACGGTTGTTCGCGAGTCCTGGGATCGGCGGCCCGCGGACGCCGCTATCAACGTGAGCCGCGCCTGCCTGTGCGGATCGACGGTCCACGCCTGCACGACCGTCTGCAGCGACCGCACGCCGCCGACGGTCTACGTCACCGTGTCGGCCTCGACGACTGACATGAGCCGTTCCTTCGCCCAGACCCTGGCGCGCTCGGAGGTGGTCCGTGTTCGCTAGGTTCAGGCGCGACGAGGGCGGCGCTTCGGCGGTCGAGTTCGCAATCGTCTCGCCGATCTTCCTGGCCCTGCTCTACGGCGTGTTCCAGGTCGGTTGGGCGCTGCACTGCGCCTCCAGCGTCCGCTATGCGCTGGAGGAATCCGCCCGGGCAGTGATGCTGGACGAGAACTTCAGCAGCGGCGCCGTGGAGGCCAAGATGCGCGCCAGGCTGACCGACATCGCCGACCCCGCAATCCAGGTCGCCCTCAGCACCGAGGAGCGGACAGGGATGGAGCTGGTCCACCTGGACGCGGCCTATGTGCACGAGATGGTCATCCCGTTTCTGCCGCCATACGAAGTCACCTTCAACCAGCGGGCGAGCGTGGCCCGACCAACCTGATCCCCGGGCCCAACCGGCCCGCGCCGCGTGAGCCCCCTTCCAAGGCCCCCCCGCCGTGGGCTAAGACGCGCCCCATGGAAACGCCCCCCGACCGCCTCTCCGCCACGCCCGGCAACCCGCACTACGACGAGGACGCGCTCAAGCGCGGCGTCGGCATCCGCTTCAACGGCCAGGAGAAGACCAACGTCGAGGAGTACTCGGTGTCGGAAGGCTGGATCCGCGTGGCCGCCGGCAAGACCCTCGACCGCAAGGGCAATCCGCTGACGCTCAAGCTCAACGGCAAGGTCGAGCCCTTCTTCCAGGACGTCCCCGCCGAGGCGGCCCCCGAGACTCCGGCCGCCGACTGAGCCCCGGGTTACGGTCGGTTCATGACCGTATCGTCACTGGCGCCCCCCTTTGCTTGGCCCTAGGGGGAGCCCCATGGCCCAGACCATTCCGACCCTCGACCTCAAGGCCGTCTCCAAGCGCTACGGCAAGAAGCTCGTCCTCGACGCCGTCACCGTGGCGTTCCAGCCGGGCCTGACCCTGCTCACCGGCCCCAGCGGCGCGGGCAAGTCGACGCTGCTGCGCCTGTGCGCGACGGCCGATAGCCCCAACGCAGGCGAGATCGCCTGGGGCGACCAGCGGCTGCCGGGCGCCCGCGGCAAGCTGCGCCGCGTGCTCGGCTACGCACCCCAGGCCGTGGACCTGCCAGACGAGCTGACCGCCCGCGAGTTCGCCCTGCACATGGCCGCGCTCAAGGGCCTGCGGGCCGGCGAGGCGGACAAGCAGTTCCTGGCCATCGCCGAGGCGGTGGGCCTGCACGCCGACGTCAACAACCGCATCTCCGGCTTCTCCGGCGGCATGCGGCGCAGGCTCGTTTTCGCCCAGTCGCTGCTGGGAAGTCCCCAACTCATCTGCCTGGACGAGCCCACCGCCGAGCTCGACGTCGAGTCCCGCCAGCGGGTCGGCGCCCTGATCGCCAAGGCCGCCCAGAGCGCCGTGGTGTTGATGACCACCCACCTGGACGACGCCGTCACCGCCGGCGCCCGCGCCATTCTGCGCGTCGATGCGGGCAAGGTGGTTCCCGTCCAGGCTCCGGGCCAATGACCGCCGTCGCCGTCTCCGCCTTCACCACCTCCATCCACCGCTACGGCCGCAGCTTCGGGCTGTGGCTGTTGCTGCTGGTCGCGCCGATCGGGGCCAGGTTCCTGATCGCGGGCCAGGACGCGACCGGCTCCATCATCTCGGCGGAAGGTCGGATTCCGGTCCTCACCTCGGCCTTCATGGGCGCGGGGCTGGGGATCATCATCACGACGCTGCTGCTGCCCATCGCCTACATCTACCTGCGCGCCAACGTCACCCGTCGCCAGCCGTGGCAGGTCGAGGAGGTCTCGCCGGCCTCGCGCATCGCCATCGCCTACGGGCGATGGGCGGCGGACGTGGCGGCGCTGCTGGCGGTGCTGACGGCCACGACGCTGGCGGGCATCGTGCTGGCCTATCTGCTGTTGCCGTTCTCCGAGGTGAACCCGGCGGTCATCGCCTTCTGCCTGTGGGTCATCGCCGGCCCGGCGGTCGTGCTGGTCGCCTCCATCCGCCTGATCCTGGAGTCCCGCCGCTGGACCCGTGGATGGCTGGGCGACGTGCTTTATTTCATCTTCTGGATGGCCTCCATCATCGTGGTCGCGGCCTACCACTCGCATCGCGGGTTCGGCGCCAACATGCTGGACGCCAACGGTTTCATGGCTCCCCTGGCCTTCAGCCTGGACGCCAACGCCAACTTCACCATCGGCGGCGGGATGATCGTCGGCGACGGAGCCAAGTCACGGATCCTGCTCGACGTCCTGGGGGGGATCCTGTCGGACGGATACCTGGCCTCGCGCGCCGTCTGGCTGGGCATCGCCGCCCTGATTCCGCTCCTCGCGGGCCTGGTCTACCTCCCTCACGTCGCCGGCAAGACCCGCCGCAAGCCCGTCGCCTGGCTGCAGATCCTCGAGCCCGGCGCCCCGCCCAAGGCCAACCCCTTGGCCCGCCCCGCCTCGTCAGCCGCCCTGCCCTTCCTGGGCCTTGTGCTGGCCGAGGCCCGGCTGATGGCCGGATCGCGCAAGGCCCAGATCGCGGTCGCCGCCCTGGCCATCGGCGGCTGGTTCCTGCCCTGGTCGACGGCCATCGGGCCGGCGGCCATGCTGCTGCTCGTCTTCGCCTCCACCGCCCACGCCGGGCGCAGCGAGCAGAGGGGGCTGCTGGCCCTGACCCGCACCGGGCTGGAAAGCCCCATGGCGCGCCGCCTCGCCTTCGTGTTCGCCGGCGTGCTGGTGACGCTGGAGATGAGCATCGGCGCCATCGCCCACGGCCTGACCACCGGCGAGCTGCGCCCCCTGATCGAGGCCTGCGCCTTCGGAGGCGGCACGGCGCTCACCGCCATTACGCTCGGCGCCCTGACCCGCTCAGCGACGGCCCCCCGCCTGCTGCTGCTGATCGCCTGGTACCTCTACCTCAACTGGGGCAGCGGAAACTGACCGTCTCCCTCCCCTCCTGGGGAGGGACGGGCGGCGGAACGCCGGCCGGGGTGGGGGACCGACACGCAACCTCGTCGCGGCCGCGCCCCACCCGGCCCTCCGGGCCACCCTCCCCATGAAGGGGAGGGAGAGCCATTTTCTACGGCCTGATCGTCAGCTTCGATGTCCGCAGGTCCAGCGCCAGCTTCACCGTCGCCGGGCGCACGCCGTTTCCGTCCTCGCGCATCACCTTGACCGGCACGGTCAAGGTCAGGCCCGTAGCCGCGGCATAGCTCGACCGGATCGTCTTGACGTCGATCCCCGCCCAGCCCGAGCGCTCGCCCTGGCTCAGCATCATGCACGACCGGCCGCCAAGCTCGTCGTCGACGTTGGGGTAGATGACCACCAGGTAGGACGAGCAGCACACCGGCTCGCCGCCCGTATCCACCACCGCCACCCGCACCTGGCCATTGTAGAAGGTGCGCGTGTTCTGCTCCCACGGCTCGACCACCAGCCCGGCCGAGGCGTAGTTGTTGCACTCTTCAAGTATCGCCGCCCGGGACGGCTGGGCACAGGCCAGCGCCAGGACGCCGGCGCCGACGGCAAGCAGGCCGCGAATTGGGTTACGCATGGTCCTGGACTCCCGATTGAGGGCCAAGTGTCCGCCGGTCCGGCGCGGCGAGTCAAATGCGCGGCCGGGCGTCCCGCCCATGCTTACACCTTCGCCATACGGAACAAGTGCTTAGGGTCATCGTTTAGGCCCCACAACTTTCCCTCCGGAGACTCCCGCCCATGCGCCTGATCGTCCTCGCCGCCGTCTCTGTCGGCCTCCTCGCCGCCGCCTGTTCCAAGCCGTCCGAACCGTCCAACCCCGCCGTCAACGCCGACCAGAACCGCGAGGCCGGTGCCGCCGCGCCGGGCGACAATTCCTTCACCGAGGACCAGGCCCGCGGCCACCTCGTCAACGCCGGCTATTCCGACGTCGGCGTCCTGATCCAGGACGCGGAAGGCAAGTGGACCGGCCTGGCCATGAAGGACGGCAAGTCCATGGAAGTCGCCGTCGACTACCAGGGCACGATTACCCCGGCCGGCGCCGCGACCGCC
>JANNVY010000098.1:0-3798 GCA_031408375.1 Pseudomonadota bacterium
TGGCGGTGTGGGTGAACTTCTTGCCGATCGAGGCGATGTTGTAGGCCGTCTGGGCGTCGGCGGCGCGGTCGGCGGCCCGGTCCGGCCCGCGCACGGCGGGGCCGTAGACGCGGGTGACGAACGGCTTGCCGTCGCGGGCGACCAGGATGACCCCGGCGAAGTCGTCATGCTGGAGCGCCGGCGCGATCCAGCGGTCGATGGCGGCGCTCATCTCGGCGGCCGACTGGGTCGCGCTGACGGGCGGGGGCGGGAAGCGCGGGCCCTCATCCTGGCCAGCGCCGGGGCCTTCCCCGTCGCCCGCCTCGGCGGTGATGTCGATACGCGCGATCTTCTGCTGGGGCGTGGTATCGAAGGAGAAGGTCAGGGTGGCGGTCATCGGACCCGCGCCGCGTGCGCGCACCACCAGCTGGTCGCCTTCCCCGGTGATCGCCTGGATCTGCATGGGGCTGAAGTCCGCGGCCATCTGGGCGACGAAGTCCGCGCGTTCGGCGGTGGTGCGGCGCGCAAAGAGGGCGTCGGAATAGTTTTCGCGCGCCACGGTCTCGTAGGCCGCGGCGTCGCCCGCCGACAGCGCCGCGATGATCGCCCGCGCCCGCGCCTCCCGCGGGGCCGCCGCCGCCGGCGCCGCGTCTTGCGGTGGCGGCGTCTCGCTTATCGAGGGGGTCGCACAGGCCGCCAGGATCAGGCAGGCCAACATCGTCCTGGGAAACATCCGTCGCATTCCTTGTCGCAATCCGAGGGGTGAAGGTGGGCGGGGATTGTTGCCGGTCGATTGCAGGGCTGTAGCAATTCGCGGGCGGCGAGCGCCCCCCTTGACCCCCACCCCCGGATCAAGCGTCAATTTGTAGCTCCGTGAAACCAGCGCGAGCCATCCCATGACCCCCACCGACCCCGCCGACCCTGGCGCCGATCCCGCCCCCCAGCGCGCCCCCGACGGCAAGTTCCTGAAAGGCAACACCGGCAACCGCAACGGCCGCCCTCCGGGCCCCCAGGGCCAGCCAGGCCTCTCGCCGCCGCTCCGCCGCCGCGTCTCCACCGACGTCAGCGGCAAGAAGCGCCGGCTGAACATCGTCGACGCCGTGGTGCGCCAGCTGGGCGACCGCGCCCTGGCCGGCGACCTGGCCGCCACCCGCGAGTTCCTGCGCCTCGCCCAGGCCGAAAAGGCCGCCGCCGTCCGCGCCGCCGAAGCCGAGGCCGAAGCCCGCGCCTGGGAAGAGGACAACGCTCCCTTGCCGCCGCCCGTGTTCATGGAGTCCAGCCCGTCAGCCATGGTCGAACTGGCCCTTCGCCATCTCGGCGCCGCCACCGAGGGCGAACCCAGGACGGGCTACGACGGCGTCAGCCGGCCGGGCGACCCGATCCTGGAGCGCTGGGTCGTCGACGCCGCCCTCGACCGCGATCCGACCCTCAAGGCGCGGCTGGAAGAATACCAGTGGCGAGACATCCGCGCCGTAAGCGGCGAGCCGCAAGCCGGAGGCGCCCCGCACATCCCCCCATGGCCTCATCCGGTCCGGTGGCCGCCGGAGGGGTGAGGGGGTGGTGGGGTCCCTCTCCCGTCGCCCCGGCCCTTCGTCCGGGCCGACTCCCTCTCCGCAAGGGAGAGGGGACCTACCCCCCAAACGCCCGCGCCCGGAACCGCTGCAGCTCCCACAAGTCGTTGCGGCTGAAGGCCAACTTTGGGCCTATGGCGCGCAGGAGGGGTTTGCCGAGTTTGGATTCGAGGGCTTGCAGGCGTTCGAACTTGGCGCGGTCTTCCGGCTGGGGCGTAAGGGGGGCGGCGAGTTCGCCGGGTTGGCCGTTGTCGTCGGCGCTGAGCATGATCTCCTCGGCGCGCAGGACCAGTTCGGTCTTCAGTTCGATGAATTCCATCAGGTCGGCCTCGGCGGCGCGGCCGTGGCGGGCGAAGCGGTGGGCGAGGGTGTGGAGCGCCCGGCCGGTGGGGGACTGGGCGAAGTGGCCGGCGCGGATGTCGGCCAGGGCCTGGGCGTGGGCGGCGCGGTCGGCTTCCATCCAGCGGGTGGCGGACTGCTCGCCGCGGGTGAAGACCAGCAGCAGGGTCATGGGGACCAGCAGGAAGGTCAGGATCATGGCCAGCAGGGGCTGTTCGGCGAAGTGGTTGAAGGCCGAGTGCAGGGCGGTGGCCAGGGCCAGGCCGGGCAGGAAGAGCAGGGGGTTGAAGCGGTAGCTGTGGGCGGCGCCTTCGGCCTGGCGCTCGGTCATCTCGTGGGCGACGGTGGCGAACAGCGCGGTGGCGCCGCCGTGCATGACGGCCGTGCCCAGGCCGCGGACCAGCCAGGCGCCGACGTTGGCGTCGCCCTGGATGGTCAGGAACCAGGCGTTCTCGACCATGGAGAAGCCGGCGCCGACGGCGAAGCCGGTGACGGCGGCGTCCAGTTTGAAGCCGATGCGGTTGAGGGCGAAGAGCAGGACGACCAGGGCGCCCTTGAGGGACTCCTCGATGGGGGGGGCGATGTAGCGGCTGTAGCTGGAAAAGCCGATCGGGAAGCCGTCCATGACGCGCCAGTTGACCAGGAAGCTGGCCCCCGCGACCGCGCCGCCCAGGAAGACCAGGACGGCGATCCAGCGCAGGCTGATCAGGTTGAACAGGTCGAAGCGGTCAAAGGCGATCAGCAGCACGATCACCGGAGTGACCGCGATGACGAACTTCAATGCCAGATCCCAGTCCATCAGGCCCCTGTCCCCGCGCGGCGCGGCTAGAGGATAGCTGAACTGTGCGGGCGTGCGAACCGGGGGAGCGTGGGGGGCGAGTGGGGGGTGGGCAGTCTGGAATCACGAACCACACGAACCACACGAACCAGGGGCGGACTACGCCGTGGACGGAGCCGCATGGTTTGTTGAGCGCCTCTGGCGCTCGATGGGTCCAGGGTCGGCGTCGGCGTCACCAGGACCAGATGGTTGGTTCGTGTGGTTCGTGTGGTTCGTGATTCCAAATTGCGCCGCTGGAAATCAGCGTTCCCCACCCCGTCACATGATCTTCAGGGAGAGGAGGACTTCGTCGCCCCGGTCGCGGCCGTCTTCGAAGCCTCGGGCGTAGCCGATGGAGAGGACCATGGGCAGCCGCAGCGCGACGGTGAAGTTGAAGTCGACCTGGGCGCCGACGGTCTGGAAGGTGCGGTCGGGGCCGAAGTTGGGCTGGGTGGCCAGGACGCCGGCGAAGAGGGCCGGGCGCGCGTTGGAGAGGTAGAAGGACGAGACGCCGATGTCGCGGAAGCGGATCGGGGGCAGGTTCACCTCGGCCATGACGCGGCCGAAGGTGCGGGCGTCGATCTCGTTGATCTCGAAGCCCGGCAGGCTGTCGTAGTCGCGGTAGCGCTTCACCTCGCCGTCATCGACGTAGTTGTTGCCGTAGCCGCCCATGTAGAAGCTGGAGAGCGGGCTTGAGCGCGCGCCTTGAGCGAAGCCGGCGGCGGTGTAGACCCAGACCGAGGCGTTGCGGATCGGCAGGGGGCGGCCGTAGTCCAGCCCGACGCGCCAGCGCCCGGCCCACTGGTCGGCGCCGTAGTCGATGTTCATGTCGGCGTTCCAGCGCCAGCCACGCTCGTGATCGACGGCGCCCAAGGACTTGGTGGTGTCGGTGTATTCCAGGCCGGTGTGGAACGAGGTCAGGACGTCGAACTGGGTCTGGACGGCCTGGGCGGCGGGCAGGGTGTCGAGGCCGCGGTAGTGGGCGATCTCCCAGCCGAAATCGAGCTGGCGCGGCGGGTCGTAGATCCAGGAGTTGTGATAGCCGATCGACACCGCATCGCCGGCGCGGGCGCGCTCGGTGGGGCCGAACAG
>JANNVY010000099.1:0-9990 GCA_031408375.1 Pseudomonadota bacterium
CGGGCATCGAACCGCCAGGTCGATGCCCGGAAATGCTTACCCCAGGGCTGTCATCAGCTCCGGCACCACCGTCTTGTAGTCGCCGACGATGCCATAATCCGCGACCTGGAAGATCGGGGCGTCGGCGTCCTTGTTGATCGCGACGATCACCTTGGAGTCCTTCATGCCGGCCAGATGCTGGATGGCGCCCGAGATCCCGATGGCGATGTAGAGCGCTGGCGCGACCACCTTGCCGGTCTGGCCGACCTGGTAGTCGTTGGGCGCATAGCCCGCGTCCACGGCGGCGCGCGAGGCGCCGATGGCGGCGCCCAGCTTGTCGGCGAGCGGTTCAAGGACTTTGTGGAACTCTTCGGACGAGCCCATCGCCCGGCCGCCGGAGACCACGATCTTGGCGGCGCCCAGCTCTGGACGGTCGGACTTGACCACTTCTTCGGACACGAAGGCCGTCTTGGGCGCGTCGGCGCCCGAGATCTTCTCAATCGAGGCCGAGCCGCCCGTTCCAGCTGCCTGGAATGCGGTGGTGCGCACGGTGATCACCTTCTTTGCGTCCGAGGACTGCACCGTCTCCAGCGCGTTGCCGGCGTAGATCGGGCGCACGAAGGTATTGGCGTCCACGATCTGCATCACGTCGGACAGCGGCGAGGAATCGAGCTTGGCGGCCACGCGCGGCGCGAAGTTCTTGCCGGCCGTCGAGGCAGGCGACAGGACTGCGTCGTAGTTCGCCATCAGGGGCACGATCACGGCCTCGACGGCCTCGGCGATCATCTTGCCCAGGCCGGCGGACTCGGCCAGCAGCACCTTGCGCACGCCGGCGATGCCGGCGGCGGCCTTGGCGGCGGCTTCGGCGCCCTGGCCCACGACCAGGATGTCGACGTCCTTGGAGAGCGCCAGGGCGGCGGTGACGGTCTTGTTGGTGGTGTCCCGGACCTCGGTGTTGTCGTGGTCGGCGACGACGAGAACGGCCATTAGAGGACCCCCGCTTCGTTCTTCAGCTTGGAAACCAGCTCGGTGGCGTCGGCGACCTTTACGCCGGCCGAGCGCTTGGCCGGCTCGGTGACCTTCACGACCTTGAGCCGCGGCGATACGTCGACGCCGTAGTCGGCGACCGACTTCACGTCGATCGGCTTCTTCTTGGCCTTCATGATGTTGGGCAGCGAGGCGTAGCGCGGCTCGTTCAGGCGCAGGTCGGTGGTGACCACGGCCGGCAGGCTGACCGACAGGGTCTGCAGGCCGCCGTCGACTTCGCGGGTCACGTTGGCCTTTTCGCCGGCCAGCTCCAGCTTCGAGGCGAAGGTCGCCTGCGGCCAGCCCAGCAGCGCCGAGAGCATCTGGCCCACGGCGTTGTTGTCGCCGTCGATGGCCTGCTTGCCCATCAGGACCAGGCCGGGCGCCTCTTCGGCCACCACAGCCTTCAGCAGCTTGGCGA
The DNA here is from genome assembly GCA_031408375.1 of Pseudomonadota bacterium. GTDB lineage: Bacteria > Pseudomonadota > Alphaproteobacteria > Caulobacterales > Caulobacteraceae > JAEZEZ01. Next base: position 1,427 of record JANNVY010000099.1, read on the forward strand.
CCGCGAGCGGTTCAACGTCTGCGTCCGACTGGATCAGGATGCCGCGGTCCGCCCCCATGGCCAGCGCCGTGCGGATGGTTTCCTGGGCCTGGGACGGGCCGATGGAGACGACCACGATCTCTTCGACCAGGCCCTTCTCCTTCAGGCGGACGGCCTCTTCGACGGCGATCTCGTCGAAGGGGTTCATCGACATCTTGACGTTGGCGAGGTCGACGCCGCTCTGGTCGGGTTTGACCCGGACCTTCACGTTGTAATCGATCACCCGTTTGACCGGGACCAGAACCTTCATGGCCGCTTCGCGCCCTTCGTTAGGGGGATGGGGAGAGGGCGGGTTTCACCATTGCGACTTACGCCTGTCAACGTAACGCTGCGTCAGCAAAGCCTCACTGCCGGGCGGCAAAGGCTTTTGAGCGGCGCGGCGGCCTTGCCATCGAACCGTGGCGGAACGATAGAGGCGGCCATGAACAAGGCGATCAACCGCGCAAAGCTCATCTTCCTCGGCCTTTTCGCCGTCGCGGTGGCGTCGCTGTGGGCTTACCAGACCTACTATGTGAAACCGCGGTTGAAGTGCGAGGAAGACAAGGGCTGGTGGTCGCCCGAGCTGCGCGAATGCCGCAAGCCGGTGAGCCTGCGACCGCCGCCCGCCCACAAGCCCCTGCCGCCGATCGATTCGCTTCGCCCGACCCTGCCCGACAGCGCCAATCTGAAGCCGCCGGCGAAGAAATAGGCGCCTATCGCGTCCCGCCCGGCCGCCACAGAACGTCGTCGGCGCCGTTGGCGTTGGCCCGGCGCGAGGCCACGAACAGCAAGTCCGACAGCCGGTTCAGGTATTTCACCGCTTCGGGATTGACCGTTTCACCCTCGCCAGCGGCCAGTCGCACCGCGTCGCGCTCAGCGCGGCGGCAGACGGTGCGGGCCACGTGCAGATGGGTCGCCAGCGCCGATCCGGCCGGCAGCACGAAGGAGGTGAGGGGCTCCAACGCCCGGTTGGCCTCATCGATATCGGTCTCCAGCCGTTCGACCTGGCCGGGCGTGATGCGCAGGGCCGGGCGGTCGGGCCTGTCGGCGCTCTGGGGCGTGGACAAGTCGGCGCCGAGGTCGAACATCTCGTTCTGGATTCGCGCAAGCACGGCTTCCAGCCAGGGATCCGCGGCCGTATGCAGGCGGCAGACGCCGAGCTGGGCGTTGGTCTCATCGACCGCGCCGTAGGCTTCGACGCGGGGGTGGGTCTTGGCGACCTGTTCACCGCTGGCCAGGCGCGTCGAGCCCTTGTCGCCCGTGCGGGTGTATATGCGGTTCAGCAGGACCAAGGCGGACGCCCTCTCAGAGGTGGCTGCGCTTCCACCAGATCGCCGCGACCAGCACGGCGATGGCGACCGCCTGCAGCACGACCCGCAGACGCATCAGCTTGTTGGAGTGGGAGCGGCCGTAGTCGCCGCCGCGGTAAAGGCTGTAGATCCCGAACCCTAGGGTGGTGGCGACTGCCGCCAGCATCACCATGATCGCGATGTCGAAGAACGTATTCATGAGTTGACCCTAAGCGCGGCAACTCCGTAGCACCAGACGGCAGTTAGTCGAGCTTGTTCATCGAAAAGCCTTGGTTCGGTCGCAACCTTGCCCATCCAACGGTGTTACCTACATGCGACGACAGGCCGCAAAGCCTTTTAAAGGTGGATATGCGACCTATTAGACATCACCGGTCAGACACATCGGCAATTCGTGAAACTAGCTCGCCGATCAAGGGTCTCCAATCCAGCTCCTGATCCTGAACTGCTCCGGGCCCAAGATCGTGGGTGCCGGACGCCAAGAGAAAAGAACAATGCAACAGTCTCCCCTACGTCCTCCCTATGAGCCGATCGGCGCCGCCCAGGCCGAGTCCATCCTCCCTACCAGCCAGCGCCTGCTTTCCAAGCTTCGGACGCGGGCCAAGGTGATGACCGCCGCGCGCCAGCTCTTCTCCGCCAATGGTTATGAAGCGGCCACCATCCGCGACATCGCCCGCGCCGCCGGCATGTCCACCGGCGCCGTATTCGCCAACTTTCAGGACAAGGCCGATCTGTTCGAGACCGTGATGGCCGAGGACTTCGACCGCGTCGCCGACGTTATGCGCGCCGCCGCCGAGGCCAGCGAGAGCCAGTTCCTGGTCGATCGCCTGTCCATCGTCTTCGCCGCCGCCTATCGCGACGGCTTTACCGACGTGCCGCTGGTCCAAGCCGCCGTGGCTCAGTCGTGGGTTCACCCGCGCAGCGCCGAAGTCCGCGGCCGCGCCCGCGCCAGGATCACCACGGGCGTCATCACTGACTTGCTTGACCAGGCCGTCAGGACGGGAGAGCTGCACGCCGACTTCGACGTCAAGCTGATCTCGGAAATGCTTTGGGACGCCTTCATAGGCAACTATCGCCGCGGTTCGTTCGATGGCTGGACCCCCGAACAGCAGATGACCCGGTTGTCCGACCAGATGGCGGTCATCCTCGCAGGCACAAGAAGAGCCTGATCGACGATGACCGAGGGGGGGGTCGACGAGGTCAAGGGCGTTCGCAAGGCGCAGAAGGCGGCCACCCGGCAACGGGTGGTCGCCGCTGCGCGTGAGCTGTTCGAGGGCGCCGGTTACGAGGAGACCACCATCCGCATGATCGCGGAGCGGGCGGGCGTCTCGGTCGGCAGCGTCTTCACCACCTTCGAAAGCAAGGTGGATATCTTCAACTACATCCTGTTCGAGAAGTTCGAGCTGCTGATCGGCGAGCTTCAGCGCATCGCGCCGCATCTCAAGGGCACGTGCTGCGACCGCATCGTGTCGCTGATGTCGATCGCCTACGGGGTCGAGTGTCGCCAGCTGGACCTGATGATCTCCCACCTGGCCGCGTCACACGGCTGGCCCGACCGTATCGAGGTCGAGAACGCGCGCCGCCAGCAGCGGCTGGTGGGGCTGTTCCATGACTGCCTGATGCACGGGGTGAACCGCGGCGAGTTGCGCGCCGACCTCGATCTGGCTCTGCTGACCGAAACCCTGATGGCGGTCTACCTGCGCAACTACCGGCGCGCCTACTACGAGCGGCTCGAGGCCGAGGCGCTGTCGGGATTGATCGAGCGTCAGGTGAAGCTGATCATGATGGGCGCGCGGGCGGGCTGAGGCCGCCCTAGCTACGCCACCGCAGGATCGTCGGCTTCACCGGGTTCTTGAACGCCCGCCCTTCGGTGCGGCTCGCGACCCATTCCTTCTTCAGTTGCTGGTACCACTTGGCCTGCTTGTCGGCATCGTCGATCCACAGCAGGGCCGGGTCGTACTTCAGGCCCTCGTTCTGCAGGTTCACCATGTCGCCGTCCTGCTTCAGGAAGGCGCGGCCGCCCATGGCGATGAAGGGCTGGAGCAGGCTGAAGACCGGGTGGTCGGACCAGAATATCTGTGTGATCCGCGTCTTCTTCTCGTTGACCGGCGTCAGACAGGTCAGGCCCAGCACCTGGCGCTTGCCGACCTGGATGTGCTCCCAGCGCAGGGCCGGCAGGCGGAAGACGATCTCGGTGGCCGGCGCGCCGCCCAGCAGCCTGTAGGCGTACGAGTTCGACGACGGCGCGTGGCGCGCCATGGCGAAACCGTACTCGCGCGGCTCGAAGGCCTTGGCCTTGTCGTGCATCGAATGGGATGAACGCCACCACCACTGCTGGTGCACATAGGGGCCGTGGGCCGGGTCCATCAGGCCGACGATCGCGTGGTCGATGTGGGCGTCGAAATCCATCCGCTCGACCAGCTTGGGCCGCTTGCCGACGACGCCGTCGAGGGTCGGAGGCTCATGGTCCGGCGCCGGCGCGGTGGGGCGGGGGTCCGAACCCATCCAGATCCAGACCAGGCCTTGCTGCTCGCGCACGGGATAGCTGCGCACCCGGATGCGCTCGACCTCCATCGCCTGGTCGGCGACCAGGGACGGGATCTCGGCGCAGACGCCATCGGTGCGGAATTTCCAGCCGTGATAGGGGCATTCGACGACCTCGCCGCCGCCAGGCCCTGCGACCATGCGGCCCGCGCTGAGCGGGCTGGCGCGGTGGGGGCAAATGTCGCGCATGGCATAGGCTTCGCCCGCGCGTGTGCGGCCCAGCAGCACGGGCTCACCCATGATCTCATGGCGTGCCATCGCGCCGGGCGCGAGGTCCATCGACAGGGCGGCGAACCACCACGCGTCTCTTAGATATCCAGAGCCGAAGCGAAGGGGTTCAGAGCGCCCCTCGCCGGCGACGGGTAATACCTGCATGTCCAGTCCGGCTAAGCCCGGACCGGCTTAATCGCGCCCGGCTCCGATGCCAAGCCTTACAAGGCTCTGACAGACTACCGAGGCGCAGGCGCCGGCGCCGGCGTAGCCGGGCGACCCTGGCACTTCTTCTTGCACGCCAGCCAGCGACGCAGGCAGGTATCGCCGTTGATGGCCCGCCTTTGGCAGGCGCTGTAGTTCGTATTGCACGCAGCCCGGCAGGCCGGAGCCTGAGCCTGCGCTTCCGTTACACCCGATGCGGCCAAGCAAATGGTCGCAACCGCGATGGCCGCGGCAGCCCTACCAATCCAACCCATGGGGTCGCCTCCCTGGCGATTATTGTCGTTACCCAAGGGAAAGATGCCGCATTTCAGCGCTATGCGCCAGCCGGTCAGGGTTCCGACCCCTGCACGCACGCAGATAATCGACGATCACCGACCAAATGCTCCGCCAGGAGCGCGCTTCTAGACCAGCGCGCCGTGGCAGTGCTTGAACTTGCGATCCGAGCCGCAGGGGCAAAGCGCGTTACGCGGGGTCCGTTCCCAGCCCTTGGGCAGGGTGGACGCCGGCATGGCCGCGCGTTCGTCCTGCGACAGGCCCTCGCGAGCCGCGGCCGACAGGGCGCCCGCCTCGTTCTCGCCCGTCATCGGATCGATGTGGATCGCCTGGAAGGCGGGCAGGACCGGCTCGGGCGGCGGCTCGGCGAAGCGGAACTCCACCGTCATCAACCAGCGCGTGACGTTCTGGCGAAGCTCGGTCAGCAGGCGTTCGAACAGGTTGAAGGCCTCGGTCTTGTACTCGTTCAGCGGATCGCGCTGACCGTAGCCGCGCAGGCCGATGACCGCGCGCAGGTGGTCCAGGTGGACCAGGTGCTCGCGCCACTGCATGTCGATCATCTGCAGCAGGAAGTTCTTCTCGAGGTCGCGCATCTGCTCGGCGCCGATGGTCTCCAGCCGCTCGTCGGCGCGGCGGGTGACCTCGTTCTGCAGACGCTCTTCCATCTCCTCGTTGGAGACGCCCTCTTCAGCGGCCCACTCCTCGATCGGCAGGTCCATGCCGAACAGGTCCTGGACCCGCTCCTTCAAGCCCTCCACGTCCCACTGCTCGGCATAGGCCTTCAATGGCAGATGGCGCTCGACCAGATCGATCACCGTGTCGCGGCGGAATTCGCGCACAAGGTCGGACAGGTCCGAAGACTCCATGAACTCCTGGCGCTGCTCGAACACGGCCTTGCGCTGGTCGTTGATGACGTCGTCGTACTTGAGCACGTTCTTGCGCATTTCGTAGTTGCGCTGCTCGACGCGCTTTTGCGCCGTGGCGATGGCCGAGTTCAGCCACTTGTGGGTGATCGCCTCGCCTTCCTGCAGGCCGAAGTTCCGCATGATCGCGTCCAGCCGTTCACCGGCGAAGATGCGTAGCAGGTCGTCCTCGCAGGACAGGAAGAACTTGGAGGTGCCGGGGTCGCCCTGACGGCCGGTGCGGCCGCGCAGCTGGTTGTCGATGCGGCGGCTCTCGTGGCGCTCGGTGCCGAGCACGAACAGGCCGCCGGCGTCCAGCGCCTGCTGGCGCAACACGACGATGTCGGCCAGCAGTTCCTTCTCCTGGGCCTCGACCATTTCAGGCGTGACCTCGACGCCCTGGCTGCGCAGTTCGGTGCGCCAGCGGGCCATCTTCATGTCGAGGTTGCCGCCCAGCTGGATGTCGGTGCCCCGGCCGGCCATGTTGGTAGCGATGGTCACGACGCCGGGCAGGCCGGCGTCGGCGACGATGTAGGCTTCCTGCTCGTGATAGCGGGCATTCAGGACCGAGTGGGGGACGCCGGTGACCGTCTTGCCGTCCTTCTCGTAAGTCCAGGTCTTCAGCAGTTCGGCCAGGGTCTCGGACTTTTCGATCGAGACGGTGCCGACCAGGATCGGCTGGCCGCGCGTGTGGCAGTCCAGGATCTGCTCGACGATCGCCTTGTTCTTCTCGTCGGAGGTCCGATAGACCTCGTCGTCGTAGTCGATGCGCTTGATCGGCCGGTTGGTCGGAATCTCGACCACCGTCATCTTGTAGATGTCCTGGAACTCGGCCTCTTCGGTCGAGGCGGTGCCGGTCATCCCCGACAGCTTCTTGTAAAGCCGGAAGTAGTTCTGGATGGTCACCGAGGCCAGGGTCTGGTTCTCGGGCTGGATCTCGACGTCTTCCTTGGCCTCGATGGCCTGGTGCAGGCCTTCCGACAGGCGCCGGCCGGTCATCATGCGGCCGGTGAATTCGTCGATCAGCATGATCTCGCCGGCCTTGACGATGTAGTCCTTGTCGCGGACGTACAGCTTGTTGGCACGCAGCGCCTGGTTGGCGTGGTGCACGATCGAGACGTTCAGGGCGTCGTAGAGGTCGGACGTGCCTTCCTCGAGGTGGCCCTCGGCGATCAGCATCTGTTCCAGACGCTCGGAGCCCAGCTCCGAGAGCAGCACCTGGCGCTGCTTTTCATCCAGGTCGTAGGTGCCCTCGTCCTTGATCATCTCTTTGATCAGGGCGTCCATGGTCTTGTAGAACTGGGACTTGTCGTCGGTCGGGCCCGAGATGATCAGCGGCGTGCGCGCCTCGTCGATCAGGATCGAGTCCACTTCGTCGACGATCGCGAAGTTGTGGCTGCGCTGGACCATCTCGCGCGCGTCGTAGACCAGGTTGTCGCGCAGATAGTCGAAGCCGAATTCGTTGTTGGTGCCGTAGGTGATGTCGGCGGCGTAGGCCGCCTGGCGCTGGCCCTGGCTCAGGCCGTTCACGATCACGCCCACTTCCATGCCCAGGAAGCGGTAGACCTGACCCATCCACTCGGCGTCGCGCTTGGCCAGGTAGTCGTTCACCGTCACCAGGTGCACGCCCTCGCCGGCGATGGCGTTCAGGTAGCAGGGCGCGGTGGCGACCAGGGTCTTGCCTTCACCCGTCCGCATCTCGGCGATGCCGCCCTCGTGCAGGACCATACCGCCGACCAGCTGCACATCGTAGTGGCGCTGCTTCAGAGTTCGCTTGGCGGCTTCGCGCACGACGGCGAAGGACTCGTTCATCAGCTGGTCGAGCGTCTCGCCCGCGGCGAACCGGGCCTTGAACTTCTCGGTCTGTCCGCGCAGTTCGCCATCGGTCATGGCCGCGTAGGTCGGCTCCAGCGCGGTGATCTTCAGCGCGCGCTGGTTGAACTGCCTGACCTTGCGGTCGTTGGAAGAGCCGAAGAGCTTTTTGGCGAGGGCGAGCATGAAAGGTCCGGACTTGTGGTCGAGCGCAGTGCGTTCGAAATAAGGGGTCGCCGACGCGGCGGAAGGGTGGAGGCTGAAACAACGACGCTGTGTCGCTGCGGCCTCCGAAAACCCCTCGACTTGAAGGCGCGCGAGACTTAAGCACCGACCCCAACCCTGTCAACGCGACGGGTTTGGTTTCAAGGGATTGACCGGGGGTCCCGCCATGGGTTTTCAAGCCGCACTTCGGTCCTGCCTCCTGGTGTTGAGCCTCGCTGCGCTCGTCATCATCGCCGGCTGCAACCAGCAGACGGGCAAGGATCGGCCGCCCGAGCCGGGCGACGTGGCGGTGGCGCGCGTGCAGGACCAGACCATCTGGGCCTCCGACGTGAAACGCGAAGCGGTGGCCCAAGGCTTGATTGGCGAAGGCGAGGCGCTGGATACGACATCGGACCTGTTCCACCGGGTGATGGAGGAGGTCATCGACCAGAAGCTGCTGGCCCGCGAGGCCCAGCGCCGTGGCCTGGACAAGAGCCTGCTGGCCCAGCGCCGCCTGGCCGCCGCGCGCGAGCGCATCCTGGGCGACATGCTGGTGGAAAGCGCGGTCGACAACGCCATCGACGAAAATGACGTGCGGGCGCTGTACAACGAGCAGCTCAAGCTGGCGAAGCAGTCCGAGGAGATCCGCGCCCGGCTGATTCTGGTGAAATCGAAGTCCGAGGCGGATGCCGTGGCAACCCTGCTGGCCAACGGCGCCTCCTTCGAGGCCCTGGCCATGGAGCGCTCCACTGACCAGACCACCCGATTCAATGGCGGCGACCTGGGCTATTTCACCACCGACGTCATGCCCCAGACCTATGCTGCCGCCCTGACCGGCGCCGCAGCGGGCTCGACGGTGGGTCCCTTCCAGACAGACGGCGGCTGGGCCATCCTGCGCATCGAGGACCGTCGGCAGGAAAGCCCGCCCACCCTGGAGGAAGCCCGCCCCCAGATCCTGCGCTTCCTCACTTATGACGAGGTGCGCCAGTTGCTCGAGAAGCTGCGCGGCCAGGCGCGGGTGGAGAAACTGATCCGCAGCGACCCGCTGAACGTGCCGGGCGCGCCGCGC
>JANNVY010000100.1:0-8659 GCA_031408375.1 Pseudomonadota bacterium
CCGTGGAAAGGCAAGGGCGGAGTCATTGACGGCCCAGATCAATCAACCGGGATCCAGCCCCGCGCCTGATCCCGTAGCCCAGGGGCGGCCGGGCGCCGGCGCCGTGCTGGTCGACAAATTGAGCGAGGCGGGCGACCGCCGCGGCAAGAGCCGTGACATGCGCCCCCTGCGCCGTTTGCTGCCCTATCTGTGGAAGCACCGGGCCGAAGGCTTCCTGGCGGCGGTGTTCCTGCTGTTCTCCACCGGCGCCACCCTGGGGCTGACCGGGGCGACCAAGCTGTTGGTGGACAACGGATTCGCGGAGGGCGCGGCGCCTGCCGAGCTGAACCGCTGGTTCTTCCTGTTGGGGGCCGTGGCCGTGGCCTTGGCGCTGGCGACGGCGCTTCGGTATTTCTACGTCACCAAGCTGGGCGAGCGGATCGTGGCGGACCTGCGCGAGGGCCTCTACGCCCATATCCTGACGCTGGACCCCGCCTTCTTCATGCGCATGCGCACCGGAGAGGTGCTCAGCCGCATGACCACCGACATCCAGCTGGTGGAGAGCCTGGTCTCGACCTCGATCTCGGTGGCGCTGCGCAATGTGCTGGGGCTGGTGGGCGCATTGATCCTGATGGTCTTCGTCTCGCCGACGCTGACGGGGTTGGTGCTACTGCTGTTGCCGGTGGTGCTGGCGCCGATGTTCCTGTTCGGCCGGGTGGTCCGCAAGCTGACGGTCAAGACCCAGGACAAGTTCGCCGAGGCCGTCGGCTTCGCGGGTGAGAGCCTCGATGCGCTGGAGACCGTCCAGTCCTTCGGCCGTGAGGAGTCGGCCTCGCGGCGATTCTCGGGCGCAGTCGAGAACGCCTTCGTGGCCTCTCTCCAGCGGGTCCGCGCCCGCTCGGTGATGACGGCCATGGTCATCACCCTGATCTTCGGCGGCATCACCGTCATCCTCTGGCTGGGCGCCCAGGCGGTGCAGAGCGACGCCATGACGCCCGGCACCCTGGTCATGTTCGTCTTCCTGTCGGTGATGGCGGCGTCCTCGGTGGGGTCGCTGGGCGAGACATGGGGCGACGTCCAGAAGGCCGCCGGGGCCATGGAGCGGATCGACGAGCTGATGGGGGCCACGCCGTCGATCGCGCCGCCGGTCGATCCCATCGACTTGCCGACGCCGCCGATAGGATCGGTCTCGTTCGAGAACGTGGTCTTCCACTATCCGGGCCGCGCGGATCTGCCGGCGCTTAACGGCTTCACCATGAAGGTGCGGCCGGGCGAGACCATCGCCCTGGTCGGGCCGTCGGGTGCGGGCAAGACCACGGTCTTCCGCCTTCTGCTGCGCTTCTACGACCCCGAGTCCGGGACCGTGACGGTCGACGGCGTGGACCTGAGGCGGGCCGACCCGCGCCAGATCCGCCAGCGCATGGCGACGGTGGCCCAGGAAGCCTCGCTGTTCTCGGGCTCCGCGGCCGAGAACATCCTGTTCGGTCGCGAGGGCGCGAGCCCCGACGCGGTGCGCGAGGCGGCCATCGAAGCACAGGCGCTCAGCTTCATTGAAGATCTGCCGGAGGGGTTCGACACGCCGCTGGGCGAGCGGGCCCGCGCGCTGTCGGGCGGCCAGCGCCAGCGCATGGCCATCGCCAGAGCCCTGATCCGCAACGCCCCGATCCTGTTGCTGGACGAGGCCACCTCCGCGCTGGACGCCGAGAACGAGCGGCTGGTGCAGCAGGCGCTGGAGCGGGCCATGACCGGTCGCACCACCATCGTCATCGCCCACCGCCTGGCGACGGTGCTCCGGGCCGACCGCATCGTGGTGCTGGACGACGGCAAGGTGGTGGAAGAAGGCACTCACGCCGAGCTGGTGGCCAAGGGCGGGCTTTATGCCCGACTGGCCGAGCTTCAGTTCGACGGCGGCTGAGGCATGGGGCCGGGGCAGCGGGCGTACCATTCGCTCTGGCCGGCTTCCTCCGTCCACTGGCCCTCGCGGACCACTGTCGCGCCGGACGCGTTTCGCAGCATCCACGTCCGGTGACGCTGGCCGTCGAACCGGTAGGTCATCTCCATCTCGGGCTCGCCGAGGCTGACCTCCAGCCGCATCCAGACGTCGCCGTTGGAACGGCGCTTCGCCTCGACGACGTACATCGGAAAGCCGTCAGTCCCTTCGTAGTCGGCGTCGACGACATAGCCGTCCTCGTCGACGTAGAACTGCTCCCAGGCGTTGTCCGAACTGGCGGGCCGCGTGCAGTCCTGGGCCGCCCAGCCCATCAGCCCCGCGGTCTCGATGACCCGCCGGACCTTGGCGTTTGACGGCGCGGCCAGGGCCGAAGACGCCGTCCCGCCCGTCGCCATGGCCGCCACCAGCAATGCGACCATCAGCTTCATGAGGCCGGCAGCCCGTTGGGACAGCGATTGTACCAGGCGCTCTGTCGGCCGGAGATCGATACGCCGTCGGTGATCAGGGCCTGGCCGCCTTCGACGTTCGACGACCAAGTCATCTGCCGATCGGCCTCCACGCGGTAGACGATGACCAGCCTCTGGTCGTCCGCGTTGACCGTGGCCTTCACCTCGCCCGGCGCGGTGCGGGCGGCGTCGACGATCACGTAGTCCGTGGTCAGGGTCCCGCCGCCCAGACGGGTCTTTGGCGTCCCGTCCGCCTCGATCCCGATGGTCTCCCACTCCGCCGAGTTCAGCGGTCCGGCGCAGTTGACGCCCCAGGTTCCGATCAGCCCCGCGTCCTCCAGAACGCCCTTGATCCGTGCGTTGTCGGCCCGGGACGGGGCCGCCGCCGCGGGCGCGGTCTCCGAAGCCGGAGCCGAACACCCTGTGAGGGCCAGCAGGGCCAGGCCGACGACGGCGCTCCTCATCGCGCGGGCTCCTTCGGCGCCTTGCGCAGGTCGTTGGCGGGCGTGGCGGGGCCGGGCGGCGTGACGGTCGGGCGTGGCCCCGGGGCGGGCACGCCGGCGGGGCAGCGGTTGTACCAGCTGGATCGATCGTCGCCGTTGGCGAACAGGCCGCGCGTGATCAGCTTGCGGCCTTCGGCATTGATCGACGACCAGGTCATCTGGCGGTTGGCCTCGACCCGGTAGACGAAGGTCATCGTCCTGCCGTCGTCCTCGGCGATCACCTTCATCCAGATATCGCGGCTGTTCAGTCGCCGGGCGTCCACGACGTCGAAGACGTCCAGCTCGTCATCCCCGCCCATGGCGGTCTGCACCGAGCCGTCCGGCTCGATGGTGATGATCTCCCATTCGGTCGAGCTGGCCTGGGCGTTGCAGTCCACCCCCCAGGTCCCGATCAGCCCGGCGGCCTCGAACACCTGACGGACCTTGGCATTGGCGGCGCTGACGGCGGGTGGAGCAGGGACGCTTTCAGCGGCGCGGGCGGGCGCGGCGGCCAGGGCGGGTGTGAGGGCGAAGGCGGCCAAGGCCGCAAAGATGAGGGTGCGCATGACCACAGGGCGCCTCAAGCGGCGGCCGCGGTCAAGCCTTGGCTTTGCGGGCGGCCACGGCGGCGGCCGGGAAGTCGCTGAACACAGCGTCGACGCCGGCGGCGTAGAAGGCCTGCAGCTCCGCCGCCAGATCGCCGTGGGCGGCCGCCTGGTAGCCCCGGCGCAGGTCCGTGGGCAGGAAGTGATTCTCGGCGCGGAAGGCCCAGGCGTGGACCGCCAGCCCGGCCTTGCGCGCGTCCGCGACCAGGGACGAAGGCTTGCCGAGGCGGCCGTCGGCAGTGCGCGGGATGACCAGGGCCTTGTCGACCCCGATGCCGTTCGCATAGGCGGCGATAGCGGTCAGGCCCGCGGGTGAGGTCATGGCGGCGGGCGTCAGGTCCGGGCGGTCGGCGGGTCCGGTCGCCGCCGCGATCAGCTGGATGCGCGGGGTGGCGATCTTGCCGGCCAGGCGCTCCAGGGTCCCGACCTCGAAGCACTGGACGAAGACCGGCGCGTCCGCCCCGGTCCAGCCCTCGCGCTTCAGCACCGCGACCAGCGCCGCCTCGGCGTCGAGGCCCTCTGATCGCAGGTGCGAGGGGTGCTTGAGCTCGGGATAAACGCCGATGGTGCGGCCGGTGCGCTCGGATCCGGCGCGGGCGATGGCGATGACCTCGTCGAAGGACAGGATCGGCTCGCGGCCGTCGAAGGCGGCGGAGCCGCGGCGCAGGTGCGGCAGGCGTTCACGGGCCCGCAGGCTCTTCAGCTCGGCCAGGGTGAAGTCCTCGGCGAACCAGCCCTCCAGCGTCTCGCCGTCGATGGTCTTCTCGGTCTTGCGGTCGGCGAACTTGGGCCGCACCGCGACGTCGGTGGTCTCGGAGATCAGGTTTTCGTGGCGCACGACCAGATGGCCGTCGCGGCTCATCACCAGATCGGGCTCGATGAAGTCGCAGCCCTGGTCGATGGCGAGGTCGTAGGCGGCGCGGGTGTGTTCGGGGCGCTCACCGCTGGCGCCGCGATGGGCGATGACCAGGGGGCGAGCCGGGCCGCCCATCTAGGAGGCCCGAAGGCGCTCCAGCAGCACAGGGTGCAGATCAAGGTTGGCGGCGCAGATGGAGACGCCGGAAAGGGCCGTGTCGCCGTCGTCAATGGCGGTGGCCATGCCGCCGGCTTCGCTCATCAGGATCAGGCCCGCGGCCACGTCCCAGGGCTGGAGATTGCGCTCCCAATAGCCGTCGAAGCGCCCGGCGGCGGTCCAGGCCAGGTCGAGTGAGGCGGCGCCGAGGCGGCGGACGCCGGCGACCCGCTGGCCGACCTGATGCAGCTCCTTGAGGAACTGGCCGTGGCCGGGGCGGCCGGCCCACGGAATGCCCGTGGCCATCAGGCTCTCGTCGAGATTCTTGCGCAGGGCGCAACGGATGCGCTTGTCGTTGACGAAGGCCCCGCGGCCCTTCTCGGCCCAGAACAGCTCGTTCAGGATCGGGTTGAAGGTCACGCCGGCGACGATCGCGCCCTCCCTTTGCAGAGCAAGGGAAATCGCGAAGTGCGGCATGCCGTGGATGAAGTTTGTGGTGCCGTCGATCGGGTCGGCGATCCAGGTGTGAGTCTTGTCCGAGCCCTCGACCAGACCGCGCTCCTCGCCGTGGAAAGAGTAGCCCGGCCGCGACTTGGCCAGTTCCTCGAACAGCGTCTGTTCGACGCGCAGGTCGGCGGCGGTGACGAAGTCCGAGGGCCCCTTCTTGGACACCTGCAGCGCCTGCACTTCGCCGAAGTCCCGCGCCAGGCCGCGCGAGGACTTGCGCACGGCGCCGATCATGACCTGCAGAAGGGGGGACGGGGTGCTCACGTCAGTCGGCGCGGCGGACGTATTCGCCCGTGGTGGTATCGACCAGGATGCGCTCGCCGGCGCCCATGTAGGGCGGGATCATGATGCGCAGACCGTTCGAGGCCTTGGCCGGCTTGTAGGACGATGACGCGGTCTGGCCCTTCACCGTGGGCTCGGTCTCGTCGACGGTCAGCACGACGTGGTCGGGCAGGGAGAGGCCGATGGCGCGATCCTCGTGGAACTCGATGACCACCACCATGCCGTCCTGAAGATAGGGAATGCGATCGTCGCCGACCCAGTCCTTCTGCAGCTCGATCTGCTCGTAATTGACCTGGTCCATGAACACGAGCGCGTCGCCCTGCTCGTAGAGGAACGAGAAATCCTTCTGCTCCAGCTGGATGCGCTCGACCGTGTCCTCCGACCGGAAGCGTTCGTTCAGCTTGGTGCCTGTGATCAGGTTCTTCATCTCGACCTGGGCGAAGGCGCCGCCCTTGCCGGGCTTGACGTGCTGGGTCTTCACGACGGACCACAGGCCCTTCTCGTGTTCGAGCACCATGCCGGGCTTTATCGAGTTGGCGTTGATTTTGGACATGGTTGTCTTGGGAACGAGCGGGCGCGGAAATGCGGGCGCGATACCTATAGGGGCAACCCCCACAAGGCAAGCCGCCGCCGGCTCCGGTCCGGTGGTGAATTGTCTCGCGCGGGGCCTCAGATTACCGGCTCGTCGTCCTCGAAGGCCATGGGCCCCGCCCGCGTTCCTGTCCCGGCCTCCGGGAGCGCGACCACCTTTCCGCCCCTGACGGTCTCTGCGGCCAGGTCGCGATAGGCGGCGTCCGGGTCGCTCAGGTGGGCGCTGTTGGCCTCGCGGATCTTTGCCGCCGCATCGTCATAGAGGAACGGCAGGTAGGCGAAACGCTCGCCTCTCGTGACCGGCACGACCTTGTGCAGCAGGTTGCACGAGAACACGACCGCGGCCCCGGCGGGGATCTTGTACTGGCGGTTGGAGTATTCGGGGAAGGACAGGGTGCCGCCCTCGAAGTCGTCGTTCAGGTTGATCGAGACGGCGAAGCGGCGGTGGGCGGTGCCCTTGGTGGTGTTGTCGCGGTGGGCGCGGAAGTGGGCGGCGTCCTCGGCCGGGTAGCAGGCGACGATGTCGCGCTCGATGCGGGTCACATCGAACTGGAAGGCTTTCCTGATCTCCGGGACGATGCGTCGGCGAACCCGCTCGCGGGCCCGGTCCATCAGGGCCTGGTCGTCGATCAGGGCGTCGCGGCGGCGCTTGTGGGCGGGGTCGAGGACCAGGGTGGTCTTGCCGTCGATGTCGCGCATGAAGCCCGACTCCTCGCCGCCGGTCTTGCGGTAGTGGTCGATCAGGGCCTGGCAGAGGTCCGGTTCGAAGACGCGCGGGATGAACAGGGCCGGGGCCTGGGCCTCCATCAGGCCGTGCATCTGCGGGTCCGGCAGCGACTTCAGCCGCTTGCGCAGGGCCTTGATCGCGGCGTCGTCGGCGGGCGGGGGGAAGGCGGCGAGCGGGCGCAGGGTGGGGTCCAGCAGGTACCAGATCGGCCGGTAGGCTTCTTCGCCGGTGGGTGAAGGGTCAGCGCTGGCGGCGCCGTAGGCGCGGCTGACCTTCAGGTCCAGGTCCCAGAAGACGTTGAGGCGCGACATGGTCGTCTTGATGCGGTCTTCCGCCTCGTCACGCGCATCGACGCTGACCGCGAAGGCGGTGAGCCGTTCGCCGTCGAACAGGTCGAGCAGGGACTGCAGAGCCTCGATCGCCTTGCCGCCCGATCCCTCATGGGTCGAGCCGATGAAGGCCAGCAGGACGTAGCGCCCCGCGACGGTGTCGAAATTGAAGGTCGGGTTGTTGGCGGCGCGGGCCCGGAAATAGGTCGCGGGATCGCCAGGCAGCAGGTTGCGGAACCGGACCTGGGCCGCCTCAGCCGCCGGTGGCGGCGTTGTCGGTCTGGATTTCATGCATCGCACTCTGCAGGTAGTTGGCTTCGCCCATAGCCCGGATCAGGCCCAGTTGGCACTCCAGGAAATCGATATGTTCCTCGGTGTCCTTCAGGATGGTGGTCAGGATATCGCGGCTGACGAAATCGCCCGTGGTCTCGCAAAGCGGGATGGCCTTGATCAGGGTGGCGCGGCCGCCGACCTCCAGCTCAAGATCGGCGACCAGGCACTCGGCCACGGTCTCGCCGATGCGCAGCTTGTGCAGGTCCTGCAGGTTGGGCAGGGCTTCGAGGAAGAGCACGCGCTTGATCAGCTTGTCGGCGTGTTTCATCTCGCCGATCGACTCTTCGTAGACGATCTTGCCGAGGTGGTGGAAACCCCAGCTCTCGAACATGCGGGCGTGCAGGAAGTACTGGTTCACGGCGGTCAGCTCGTTGGTGAGCACCGCGTTCAGCAGCTCGATAATTTTGGGGTCGCCCTTCATGCCGCGCTCCTATTCGGCGGCGAGAGCGAGAACCTCTTCGGTTTCCTGAATCATCCGCCGCATGTCGCACACGCATTTGGCGCAGCGGGCCTGTGCCTGGCAATGGCGGAATATGTCGGCGGGGCGGGTGGCGCCCTGCTCGATCGCCGAACGGGCCTGCCGTTCGCGGATTCCGTTGCAGTTGCAGATGTACACGGGGTGGGCCGATTTCTTCGCGAGTGAGAACCGTTCTCATGTAGCACGGAGTCGGGACATTGCAAACGGTTCGCATTCGCGACGCGGTGACGCGGCTGCAGCGAGCCGTGACCCGCCGGATTCGCGTGATCTCACGGGGTTGTCAGGGGCGACGTCCGATATAACCCTGACAGATCAATAGGTTACCCGGAGTCATTTTTCGAGGCTAAGTCAGGCCTCCGGAGAGACCCATGACCGAAAGCTTCATCGACCTCAGCCACACCATCGAGCACGGCATGGTCACCTACAAAGGCCTGCCGGCGCCGCTGATCTGCGATCACCTCAGCCGCGAGGCGTCGAAGGCGATCTACGAGCCCGGCACCGAGTTCCAGATCGGCAAGATCGAGATGGTGGCCAACACGGGCACCTACATGGACACCCCGTTCCACCGCTACGCCGACGGTCACGACCTGACCGGCCTGGTGCTGGCGCGCATCTCCAACGTGCCGGGCGTGGTGGTGCGGGTCAGCGATACGGGGAGCCGGGCGATCGGGCCCGAGGCCTTCGACGGCGTTGAGATCGCGGGCCGCGCGGTGCTGGTCCACACCGGCTGGGATCGTCACTGGCGCACCGACCAGTATTTCGAGGACCACCCCTTCCTGACCGAGGCGGCCGCGGTCCGGCTGCGCGACGGCGGCGCAGCCCTGGTGGGGATCGACAGCTTCAACATCGACGACGTGGCGGCCGGGGTCTCGGGCGGAACGCGGCCGGTACACACGACCCTGCTGGGCGCCGAGATCCCGATCGTCGAGCACATGAC